>JAZKFK010000116.1:0-5158 GCA_040386475.1 Pseudomonadota bacterium
CGCAGGATGTGCTGGTGGCACGGGCTGAAAGCGATACGCAGGAAGGGCTGGACCGGCTGCTCAAGCAGATTGACGACCAGTTGGCGGCCAGCGGGCTGGAGCGCGGGCCGCAAGCGGGGCATTGATTTTCGGGAGACAGGCGATGCGGGGGGTGAAGTCGGTTATGTGCGCGGCGGCGTTAGCGCTGCTGCCGATGCCGACCCTGGCGCAGCAAGGGCCTGCCGAAATGGTTCGCATGGGCGAGGCGATGGCAGAGATGCTTGCGCCTGAACAGCAGGCCCGCCTGCCGCTGGCGCAAGCGCTGGCCGAAAAGGTGCTCCCCGCCGGATCGCTCAATTCGGCCATGGGTGGGATGTTCGCTGGCTTCCTGCCCCAGGTGGCGGCCGATGCCGCACCCGATCCGCGCAATGTTGTCTCGCGGCGGCTGGGCATTTATTCCGGCTCTACCGAGCTGAGTGACCAGCAGGCACGGCGCATTGCCGACCTGCTCGACCCGCAATGGGCTGAACGTGAGCGGCGCGAGCGGGCGCTGACCGGCCAATTGATGGGCCGGATGATGGACACGGTGGAACCGTTGATTCGTCAGGCTTTGGCCGAGCTCTACGCGATCCATTTCGATGCCGCCCAGTTGGCCGATATCGATGGCTTCTTTGCCACCCCGTCGGGCGCGGCCTATGCTCGGCAGTCGTACCTGATGGCATCCGATCCACGGATGACCGGCACGATGATGGCGGTGCTGCCGCAAGCCTTCCAGCAGGTTGGCGCGATGGAAGCCGAAACCGCGGCAGCCACTGCCGACCTGCCGCCGCAGCGCAACCTTGCCGATCTCAGCAGCAACCAGCGCAAGGCCCTGGCGCAGATGCTGGGGATAGCGGTGGAGGACCTGGAATACGCGCTGCCGGATGCCGCGCCCTAGACAAATCGTCGGCTTCGTTCACACTCGCGCGAATTCAAGCGGGGGATCATCATGGCGAGCATTGCGGACAGCGCTTCCGGCGGCACATCTGGCGGGCTGATCCTGACCAGAAGTGCGCACTTGCGGGTCATCACGCTGCTGGTGTTCTATTTCACGCAAGGCTTTCCGATCGGCCTGTTTGCCTATGCCATCCCTGCGTGGATGGCGGCTAACGGGGCGAACACCGTGCAGGTTGCCGCCGTGGTTGGCGCGTCGTCTCTGCCGTGGTCGCTGAAGTTGATGAACGGCTTCCTGATCGACCGCTATACCTTCCTGCCGATGGGCCGCCGCCGGGTGTGGATCATCGGCGCGCAGAGCCTGCTGGTGCTGACGCTGCTGGCTGGCGCGCTGCTCTCGCCCGCACCGGTCAACGTGGCCTTGCTCTCGGCCATCGCTTTTTGTGCCAATGTGGCGGTCACTTTCCAGGACGTGGGCATCGACAGCCTGGCGATCGACATCATGCCAGAGGACGAGCGTGCCAAGGCGGGCGGAATCATGGGCGGGGCGCAATTGCTGGGGATGTCGGCCACCATGGCGGGCGGTGGCTATCTTTTGGAATGGTCCGGGATCACCCTGTGCCTCACCGTGGGCGCTGTGATTCCGGCCCTGGTGATGCTGTTCGGCGTGATCTTGCGAGAGCGCGAGGGGGAACGTCGCCTGCCGTGGAGCAAAGGGCAAGCCCATCCGTACAATCTGAATGTGCATGTCGCCGCTTGGTGGCCGCTGCTGAAGAACGGGGGTAAGGCCATTGTGGTGCCGCTGAGCCTGTGTCTGCTGCCGGTGCTGGTGGTTCGCTCGCTGCCCTCAGGCGCGTTCGAAAGTTTTCATCCCGTGATGTTCCAGGAGCGCGCGGGGTGGAGCGCCACCGATTACAGTAACTTCAGCTCATTGCAGAGCCTCGCTTCCGGCCTGTTTGCCATGCTGATCGGTGGGCCGCTGGTGGCAAAAATAGGGGCGCAACGCTCGCTGTTCGTCGCGCTGGTGGGTGGCGCGCTGCTGCTGCTGGCGATGGCGCTGCTGCCCCAGCACTGGGGTGACACCCGGTTCCTGATCGCCATTCTGGTGCCGATGGATCTGCTGGCGATGGTCTATTTCGTCTGCGGCATTACGCTGGCCATGCGCATGTGCGATCCGCGCGTCGCCGCCACGCAGTTTACCATCTATATGGCCATCGCCAACTTCGGACGACCGCTGGGCGCCAGCCTGGCAGCCGCGACGGCAGGGGCGGGCCATCCGCAATGGATGTATGGCTCCATCGCGGGCTTGTGGCTGGCCGTGGCGGTAGTGGTGGCTCTGGTGCGCTACCCGGCCGAGAATAGCGCGCAGCACGTGGTGGCGCACGAACTTCCGCAAGGCGAGGCGCTGCCGCCGAAGATCGACTGAGGGTGGCAGACCTGGACGATGGGGCGGGGCGGCGCATTGTCGCTGCCTCGCCCGCACCCTATCTGTGAGTCATGGTCGCCAGCCCCCACGTCCCGCCGGAAATCGGCGCCTGGTTCGACGCCCGCGGGTGGACCATCCGGCGGCACCAACTGGAAATGCTGGGCGCCGCTCAGGCCGGGGGCCACGCGCTGCTGGTGGCCGATACCGGCGCGGGCAAGACGCTGGCGGGGTTCCTGCCCACGCTGGCCGCGTTCTGTCCATCTGCGCTGGACGGCGCCGCAATACCTGAAGGACTGCACACGCTGTACGTCTCGCCATTGAAGGCGCTGGCAACCGATGTGCAGCGCAACCTGCTCACTCCTGTGGCGGAGATGGGTCTGCCGCTGACCATTGAGACCCGCAGTGGCGATACCCCGTCCGACCGCAAGAAGCGCCAGCGCAGCCGGCCGCCCAACATTCTGCTGACCACGCCCGAGAGCCTCAGCCTGCTGCTCAGCTTCCCCGACAGCCTGGAACTGTTCAAGGGCCTGAAGCGCGTGGTGATCGACGAGATCCACGCTTTCGCCACGCAGAAACGCGGCGACTTGTTGGCGCTGTCGCTCGCCCGGCTGCAAGCCATCGCGCCCGATCTGCAACGCGTGGGCCTCAGCGCCACATTGGCCGATCCTGAAGCGTTTCAGGCGTGGCTGGCACCGGATGGCGATATCGACAGCGTGACGATGGTGCAAGGAGAGCCGGGCGCCGCGCCCGAGGTGGAGATCCTGGTGGCGGAGGATGCCCGCGTGCCGTGGGGCGGCCATGCAGCCACCTGGGCGATCCCTCAGCTGTACCAGCGGATCAAGGACAACCGGACCACGCTGATCTTCACCAACACGCGCTTCCTGGCCGAGTATGTGTTCCAGAACCTGTGGGATGTGAACGAGGACAAGCTGCCCATCGGCATCCACCACGGCTCGCTCAGTGTCGAAGGGCGGCGCAAGGTCGAAGGGGCCATGGCGCGCGGCGAACTGCGTGCGCTGGTGTGCACCGCCAGTCTCGATTTGGGGGTGGACTGGGGTGATATCGACTTGGTGGTGCAGATGGGCGCGCCCAAGGGTTCCAGCCGCCTGCTGCAACGCGTGGGCCGCGCCAATCACCGGCTGGATCAGGCCAGCCGCGCCCTGCTGGTGCCGGGCAACCGGTTCGAATTCCTCGAAGCCATGGCCGCCAAGGATTCGGTGGATGAAGGCCAGCGCGATGGCGAGGACTTTCGCCCCGGCGCGCTCGACGTTCTGGCGCAGCACGTGATGGCATGCGCCTGCGCCGCGCCGTTCGCTGAGGGCGAGCTGCTGGCCGAAGTCCGCTCCACGCTCGCCTATTCGTGGCTCGACGAGGCGGCGTGGGACCGCGTGCTCAACTTCGTCGCCACCGGCGGCTATGCGCTTAAGGCCTACGACCGTTTCCGCCGCATCGTGCGCGACAAGGCAGGCGTGTGGCGGCTCGCGCACCCCGAACAGGCTGTGCGCCACCGGATGAACGCCGGGATCATTGTCGATTCGGAGATGTTGACGGTGCGCTTCCGCAACGGCCGCTCGCTCGGCAAAGTGGAGGAGCGGTTTGCCGCCAGCTTGCGCCCCGGCGATACCTTCCAGTTCTCTGGCCTCAATCTGGAGGTTGAGAGCCTGAAGGACATGGAACTGGTGGTACGGGCCAGCACAAAGGCGGCGATGATCCCCAGCTATGGCGGGCTGCGCCTGCCGCTGACTACGCACCTCGCCAGCCGCGTGCGCGGTCTGCTGGTCGATCGCGCGGGCTGGGGCCGGTTGCCTGACGAAGTACGAGAGTGGCTGGAAATGCAGGACTGGCGCAGTAGCCTGCCGGGGCCGGACAACCTGCTGGTGGAAAGCTTCCCGCACGCGGGGCGTCACTACACGGTCTATTATACTTTCTGCGGGTGGAATGCGAACCAGTCTCTGGGGATGTTGATCACCAAGCGCATGGAGGACATTGGCCTGATGCCGGGCGGCTTTGTGGCCAATGACTATTCGCTGGCGGTGTGGGGCCTGAAGCCGGTCGATGATCCGCGCGTGCTGCTGTCGCCCACGATCCTGACTGAAGAATTTGTCGACTGGGTCCAGCAATCGCACTTGCTGCGCCGGGCGTTCCGCGAAGTAGCCGTCATCGGCGGTCTGGTGGAACGCCAGCATCCGGGCAAGAAGAAGAGTGGGCGGCAGGTCACCTTCAGCACCGACCTGATCTATGATGTGTTGCGCAAGTACGAGCCTGATCACGTGCTGATCGAGGCCGCCTGGGCCGATGCGCGGAGCAAAATGACCGACATCGCCCGGCTGGCCGAAGTGCTGGAGACCTCGGCCACCCGCACCGAGCACGTTGTGCTTGATCGGGTAAGCCCGCTGGCGGTTCCGGTGCTGGTGATGATTGGCCGCGAAGCGGTGCCGCAAGGCGCCGCGGATGACGAGTTGTTGCTGGAAGCGGAGAGCCTGTCAGCGGCGGCGATGCGAGTGTGAGTGGGGCTGGTGCGAGACGGGCGTCGGGCAACAAAAAAGGGGCGGAATGACCCGCCCCTTGATTGGGTTCGGCAAGGTGCCCGAAATGGGCCGCCTGCTTACTTGTCGAACTGGCGATACCGCTCGTTACCGACGAAGCCGAACTTGGTGACGCCCGATCCCTTGATGATGTTCAGGACGTTGGCCGACAGCTCATAGCTGGCTTGTGCTTCGGGCTCGAACTGCAGCTCAGGCTCGACCGGGTAGGTCAGGGTCTGCTGCAGCTGGAACACCAGCTCGTTCTGGTTCACCGGATTGCCGTTCCACAGGATCT
>JAZKFK010000117.1:0-6630 GCA_040386475.1 Pseudomonadota bacterium
CCAGCGGACCATGCACTCGGCCGATACCAACAAGCTGATCGACGCCGAAATCCGTAACCTGGTGGAAGGCGCGCACAAGCGGGCCAATGACTTGCTGACCACGCACCGCGACCAGCTGGAATTGGTGGCGCAGGCGCTGCTGGAGTACGAGACGCTGACTGGCGACGAGATCCAGCAACTGCTCGACAACGGCAAGATTGACCGGCCCGATGCGCCGCGCGGACCTACGGTGGTGCAGCCGGTGCGCGGCTCGGCCATTCCCAAGGCGGGTAAGCGCTTCGGCGGATCAGGCGAGGCGCCCCAGGGGGCCTGAGCTCAGATGGCGGGCGGTACTGCGCTGCTGCCCGCCAGCTTCTCAAAGTAGAGCTTGCGGAAGGCCAGCGTTGGCGCATCGGTGCGAACCGATTTCTCTTGCCCGGCAGCCGGTACGCGCGGTGGATCGCTGCTCTCGAGCACGGCCTGATCCTCGCGCGCGATGCGGGCGTTACTCCAGGCGAACAGCGGGTTGAATAGCGCCGGGCGCAGGAAATCGCGAATGGTGTAAATACACATCAGGGTGTGCGTCTCGCTCTCCGGCAGGCACACGGCCAGCATCCGGAACGTGCGCTTCGGCGGATCGATGAACAGCTCCATCGCATTGGGGAAGCGAAAATCCAGCCGCGCGGTGGAAGGTCGACCGACCACCTCGTTCTCGATCCGGGCGCCATAGTCCACCGGCGTCCAGCTCACCTCCATGCGCCCGCCAGCGCCGACCAATTTGGCCAGCCCGCGCCCGATGGAGCCCTTATGCACGAACGGAAGGTGCGGCGAATCCAGCATGTTCTCCATTGCCCGCGTCCAGTGGACCTGCCAGCGTACCGTCTGCCCGCACAGCACAACCCGCGGATCGTTCAGCGTCTCGCTTCCCTGCGGTTCTCCGGCGGGCGCGAAGCCGGTGTAGAGCCACACCAGCCCGCCAGCCTCGCGCACGGGCAGCGCTGTTGCGCTAAGCTGGTCCAGCTTGGCATCGGGGTTCCATGGCACCTGCACGTTGCGGCCCGCCGCATCGAAGCACCAGCCATGGAACGGACATTCCACATGGCCATCCGCCAGCCGGCCAAGCGACAGCGCCACGCCGCGATGAGGGCACTTGTCGAGCAATGCGGCAAGCGTGCCCCGACCATCGCGGAACAGCACGATCCGCGTCCCCGCGACCTGACGCGCATGCAGCTTGCCGGGAGCAAAATCGCGCGCCAGCCCGATGATGGTCCAGACGTTGGCAAAGCCTTCAAACATGGCGCATCCCCACTAAGTCTTGCCTTCCACCAGCTTGCGATCAATCGCCGCCCACAGCAGCGCAAAAGCCTGCGCCGCCGGGCTGGCGGGATCGATGGCACCAACCGGCCGCTGCTGCACCGCGCCTTGTTCTACCGCGCTGGCATAGGGAATGGCTGGCCACGACGGATTGTCCTCCCGCGCCTGTCGGTGCAACTTGCGGCGCAGGTCCAGCATCGACAGCACGGGCAGGATCGGTGGCTGGACCTTCGCGTGGCGGCGGATTTCCTCCACCACCATGGCAAAGGCGCGAGCAGACAGCGGCGAGGGCGGCAGCGGCACGATCACCACGTCGGCAGCGCGCACCACTTGCGCGCTCAATTCGTTCAGCACTGGCGGGCAATCCAGCACGATCCGCTGGTAACGCCCGGTCAGCGCTTCGGCCAGCCGCGCCAACCGCCGTTTCTTGCCGATCCGCACCAGCCGTGCATCCAGATCGCGCAGGCTTTCATCGGCTGGCAGCACATCAAGCAGGGCATGGCCGCTGGGCACGATCAGGTCTGCCGGATCGGCATCTCGGGCAAAGATCGAACCGGCGTGATGCCGGGTGCGAGGCTCGACACCGAACAGAAACCCGGCGCCGCCGGCGGCATCAAGGTCCCACAACAAGGTGGACCGGCCTGCCTGCGTGGCCGCGCACCATGCAAGGTTGGCGGCCAGCGTGGTTTTGCCCACGCCGCCCTTGACGCTGTAAACCGCGATCACCGCCATCTGCGCCTCCCGCGCGCCAGTTATGCTTGAAGGGTGGCCTGTGCAGGCCTTGCTGGCAAGCGAAACGCCCAGCGGGAATGGCAAAGGCCACATAGCAAAAGGGCCGAGAGGATTTCTCCCCGCAGCCCCTTTCGCTTCACCCTGAGGGAGAACAATCAGCCGTCGTAGTCAGAACCCAGCGAAGTCGATCGCGTGGGCGCGGCCGCCGACAGGCGCATGGCCTCGGCCGACTGGCTCAGCGAGCCGATTTCGTCCGCTTCGTCGTCCTCGTCAGGCAGGAAGTTCTGCAGGCTTTGCACCAGCGATTCCTTCAGTTCCTTGGGGCGAACGGTGGTCTCGGCGATTTCGCGCAGGGCCACCACGGGGTTCTTGTCACGGTCGCGGTCGATCGTCAGTTCGCCGCCGCCGGAAATCTCGCGAGCACGCTGGGCAGCCAGCAGCACCAGGTCAAACCGGTTGGGAACCTTGTCGACGCAATCTTCGACAGTTACGCGCGCCATATCGGGCACTCCAAATTGTGTTACAGCAGCTGGTGCGGAAAGCGGCGCGTTAGGCGAACGGGCCTCTTGAGTCAACGTTTTTGGGCTGTGTCAAGGGCGCTGACCCATGTATGAGTGGAGGAGGATGGCATGACCGGGAGTGTTGCGGATCACACCGCCCCGGCTGCCGCCCCCATTGCCGGTGCTGCGCAGGCATTCGCCATGGCGGCGGCTGGCCACCATCTGGCGTTCTTTCCCGACGGACCGGGGCGGTTGCAGCGCTTGCTGCAGCTGATCGAGGAAGCACAAACTAGCTTTGACGTGGCATTCTATATCTTTGCTGACGATGCTTCCGGCACAGCGGTGCGCGATGCGCTGGTCGCCGCGGCCCGGCGCGGTGTGGCGGTGCGCCTGATCGTCGATGATTTCGGCACCGGCACACAGGATGCCTTCTTTGCTACACTGACCGAAGCAGGTGGCAGCTTTCGTAATTTCCTGCCCCGTCTGTCGCGCCGCTATCTCATCCGCAATCACCAGAAGCTGGCCATTGCCGATGGACGGATTGCCATGCTGGGCGGGTTCAACGTGGCCGACGACTATTTCGCAGCGCCCGGAGGGGACGCGTGGCACGACCTTGGCTTCACCATCGAAGGGGCGAGCGTTGCCCGGCTGGCAGAGTGGTTCGCGCGGCTGGATGAGCTGGCCGAAACCACGGGCGGGCAATTTCGCGCTATTCGGCGGGCGGTCGGTGGTTGGGACCGGGGGAACGATCCGGTGCAAGTGCTGATTGGTGGACCGGCCAAGGGTTTGTCCAGCTGGGCGCGGGTTATCTCGGCCGATCTGGTGCATGGGATGCGGCTGGACATGGTGATGGCCTATTTCTCGCCTCCGCGGCGGTTGCGCCGGCGGATGCGCCGGATCGCGGCGAACGGGCAGACGCGCCTGCTGCTGGCCGGCAAGACCGACAACGGCGCCACCATCGGCGCGGCCCGCCTGCTCTATCGTTCGCTGCTGCGATCGGGGGCGCAGCTGTGGGAATACCAACCTTCCAAGTTGCACATGAAGCTGATCGTGCTCGACGATGCGGTTTACCTGGGAAGCGCCAACTTCGACATGCGCAGCCTCTATCTCAATCTGGAAATCGTGGTGCGGATCAGGGACGCCGGGCTAGCCGACCGGATGCGGGAATTCGTGTCCGCGCAGCTGGGCGTGTCGCAGGCGATCACCCCGGCGGTCCACCGCCAGCAGGGTGGCTGGTTTAACCGCTTGCGCTGGGTGATCAGCTGGTTCCTGGTTTCGGTGCTCGATTATTCGGTAAGCCGGCGGTTGAACTTGGGGCTTTGATGTTTCTGCAGGATTTGCTGTTATCACGCGGGAAATGGAGAGGGATGGCTGCATGACCGCGGGGTTCGCACGGATCGCGCTGCTGGCGCTGCTGGCAGTTTTGCCGGGGGCGTGCCAGCGCGCCGGTCCCGCGCAAGAGGAGGAGGCGGCAACCGGCGTGTTTGCGCGGCCGGACGACCTGCCACCGTTCACGCTGCAGCCGATGGGCGTTTACGAGATGGGCGACTTCGAACAGCGAGGCGACAAGCGGTGCAGCTTTGCGACGAATCCTGCGCTGCCTCCGCTGCTGGTGGCGACCGGGTTTCTGCGGCAACCAACTAGCCCGGTGGATGTACTGGTCAAATATGGTGGCCAGATTGTGGAAGGCGAGCCGGTCACTCCTGGCGGTTTTGACGCGATCCGCGACGAGGCGACCTTCGACACCGGCGGCATGATCATCGATGTTGCGCGGATTACGCAGGAACCCGACGGCAGCGGCCCCGCGCCACAGGGCCGCGCCTTGTTGCGCGTGACCATGGCCGGGCAGGAGCAGGAGATCATCGCTGGCTACTGGACCTGCACGGTCTAGCGGCCACACTCTGGCGGCCACACTCGAGCGGCACTGGTCCAGCGGCTAGGGTTTAGCGCCCCGCCACCTCGAACTGGCTGATGGTCCATTCCTCGGCCACGGCGCTGGCCACCCATTCCTGCAGCCACGGGTGTTCCCAGATCGCCTGCATGTACGTTTGCGCAAAGCCCGGTACCGTAATGCCATAACTGATAAAGCGGCTGACCACAGGGGCGTAGAAAATGTCTGCCGCGCAGAAAGTGCCGAACAGGAACGGGCCGCCTTGACCATATCGCGCGCGGGCTTCGGCCCACAAGCCTAGGATGCGGACAATATCGCTAAGCACTTCGTCCGGCAGGTCAGTCAACTGGGTGCGCAGGCGGATGTTCATCGGCAAGGCGCGCCGCAAGGGCAGGTATGCGCTGTGCATTTCGGCCACCATCGCGCGGGCCATGGCACGGGCGGCATCAGCCTTGGGCCAGAACCGGTCACGGCCCACCCTGTCGGCGAGGTATTCCATGATCGCCAGGCTATCCCACACCACTACGTCGCCGTCCCACAGCACAGGCACTTTACCGCCAGAGGGCTGGAATTCCCCCTGCGCGCGCTTCATCTCCTCCCATTCCTCGCCATAGATCGGCACGGTCAGTTCTTCGAACGGGAGGCCGGATTGGCGGGCGGCAAGCCAGCCGCGCAGCGACCAGCTGGAATAATTCCGGTTGCCGACGATCAGCTTCATGATTTCCCCGCGTATTGCCCGAGCATGCCGTATCCGTTCATGCCCGGGCTGTCGACCATGAACGGATCCCGCAAAAGGGTTAAGTCAAACCACCCAATCGCCGCTTTGGCAGGGGTTTGTTTACCATCATGGGTCTAGGAAAACTCCTGCACGCCCGCATTTGGGCGCGGGAAAAGGTGAACAAGGTTCCAGCACATGCCAGTCGGCAAGGAACGCAAGGGCGCCGTAGAGCGCATCAGCCACGCCACCTGGGCGGGACTGGTGGCGCTTGTCCTGGCGTTCTCGACGCTGCTGAACCCGCTCGATGATTTGACTTGGGCCTTCCAATCGCGCATCGCCAACTTTCAGGTTTCAGGCGATATTGCCTATGTCGGATCGTCGGAAGACCTGACCGATCCGGCGCAGCCCGAACGCCGGGTAGAGCTGGCAAACACGCTCGATTCGCTACGTGCCAACGGGGTCGACCGAGTCTATCTGGACATGGCGTTCCAGCGCCCGTCAAATGCTCAGGCTGATGCGCAGCTGAACAGGGCGCTGCGCGCCTTTGAAGGGAAGGCGTTTCTGGTTCGCGGAAACACCACCCTGCTCAACGGCGAAGAGGTGCTGGAAAGCAATAGTCCGCTTATCGCCCAAGGAGTGCCCGTAGTGGGCACTCGGCGGTGGCGCAACTACATGGGCTATACGTGGGAATTGCCCGTTTCCTTCCAGCTCGATGGCCAGCAAATTCCGGCCTTTCACGTGTCAATGGCGGGCCGTTCTACCGGTCGCGAAAGTGACCGCATCAATTATGGGTTCTCGCGCAACTCCATTCCGGCTTTCGATCTCGATGATCTTTCCCAGGCAACGGGACCGCTCGGAGCCGAGAACGCCACCTCGCGTCAACTCAGGGGCAAGATTGTGGTCATCGGCCACCAGGATTCCCGATCGGGGCTCACCTTCAACATTCCCGGCCATCGCTTTGTCCCGGCGTCAATCGTGGACATCTATGGTGCGGAAACGCTGAAGGCTGATTTCACAAGGTCGATCGATGGTTGGACGGTGCTGCTGCTGGTCCTCATCACGCTTCAACTGGTGGCGCGAATTGCGAGTATGCGGTGGCGGGTCATCGGATACGTTGTGCTGGCACTAAGCCTCCCGCTGGCCACCTTGGTCACCGCTTTGATGGCCATGCAGATCAGCCTCTCGGGGGCTGTTGCAGGATTGCTTATTTTTGCCGGCCTGCGCCTGCGCGCCAAGTGGCAGCAGACGCTGCGCCTCGTCGATCCCGAGACGAAGTTGCCAACTTTCGTAGCGATGGAAGCCGAAGCCTCCGTGGCCGAAAGTGCGCAAGCGATCATCGTGGCGCGCATTCACCGGTTCGAGGAAGTTAAGCGCACCTTGCCGCGTGAATTGCACACGGAATATATCCTGCGGCTGATCGCCCGGCTCAAGGCAGTCAAGAAGGATGCGGTCATCTATATGGGGCCGGGCCACCTGATTGCCTGGACTTTCCCCGA
>JAZKFK010000118.1:0-5185 GCA_040386475.1 Pseudomonadota bacterium
GCGATGACAGCGTTGGCGTGATGGAGCCTTGTGGCACGTGGTCCCCCCTGACAGCTGGTCGAGACTAGCAGACCCGCGGGCGATTGGCGAATAGCCCCAAAGGTCAGGCAGGAAGGCCCCCTTTCAGGCAGGCACCTGGCCGTCGCGGGTGCGCAGGTCGTTGTGGATGGCGGTGGCGGCAATCGCCGCATGCCCCATGGCCACGCTGATCTGGTCCAGCCCGGCGACCACGTCACCCGCCGCATAGAGCCCTTCCAGCCCCAGCCGCTGGTGGCTGTCGGTCAGCACGCACAGGTCTCCGCCAAGGCGAAAGCCAAGCTGGCCGATCAGTTCCACATTGGGATCAGAGCCGAGCGCGGGGTACAGCGTATCCGCCGCCACCGTGCTGCCATCGGCAAAGTGCAGGGTAACGCCGCCCTCGCCGAAGTCATAGTGCGCCACCGGCCGCGGATCCCACGAAACCCCCGCGCGGGCGAGGTCGGCACGGTCCTTCTCATGCAGCTCGCAAGTGGCCAGCGTGTGCAGCGACACGTGCGGAGAATAGTGGCGCAGGAACAGCGCCTCGGCCACGCCGTGGCTTTCGGCGCCCAGCACCACGATGCGCTTGTCCGTAACCTCGTGCGCATCGCAGATCGGGCAATAGCGCAAACAGCCAGCGTTGAGCGCCTTGTCATGCACGTCGCGCGGAATGTCGGGATAGCGGTTGTCTACCCCGGTGGCGAACAGCACGGTGCGGGTGACCAGAGTGGCACCATCGGCCAGGTCCAGCCGCCAGTCCGGCCCTTGTGCGGCGATGGCGGTAACGTTGCCCAGCCGCATATCCGCGCTATAACGCTGCGCCTGTTCGCCCATCAGCGCCAGCAGCTCCTTGCCGGGAATGCCTTCGGGATAGCCGGCGTGGTTGTGGCTGCGCGGGATCATCGCCGCACGGCTGCCGCCCCGGTCCACCAGCACGGCCCGGCGGTGGAACCGGGCAAGGTAGATCGCGGCGGTCAGGCCCGCTGGCCCGCCGCCCACGATCACGCAATCGAGAAGTTTGCTGTCAGCCGCCATGGCGCGCCAACGCTCGAAGGGCGCGCTGGCTCCTGTCCATCACCGCGAGGCAGGCTGGTAATAGACCTGCGCCCCCGGCCCCAGCGGCAGGTCAAAAGCCACCCAGCTGATTACCATCGCCACGCCCAACACCATGAACGTCAGCGCATAAGGCAGCATCAGCGCCAGCAGCGAGCCCACGCCGAAGCTCTTGTCCCAGCGCCGGGCAAAGGCCAGGATCAGCGGGAAATAGCTCATCAGCGGGGTCATGATGTTGGTATAGCTGTCACCCATGCGATAGGCCGCCGTGGTCATTTCCGGGCTGATCCCCAGCAGCATGAACATCGGCACCACCACCGGGGCCAGCGCGGTCCATTTGGCAGATGCCGAGCCGATGAACAGATCGAGGAACGAGCCGAACATCTGCACGCTGACCAGCAGCAGCGGGGCCGGCAGGGCCAGCGCGGCCAACGCCTCGGCCCCGTTGATGGCCAGGATCGGGCCCAGCCGGCTCCAGTTGAACATGGCCACAAAGTGCGCGGCGAAGAACACGAACACGATGTAGGGGGCCATTGACCGGATCCCCTCCTGCATCATGTCGGTCACATCTTTCGATGATTTCACCGTGCCCGCGGCAGTGCCAAAGGCGATGCCTGCAGTGACGAACAGCGCGAAGAACCCGGCGATCAGCGCGCCATACAGCGGCTGCAGCCGCGCCGTGCCTTCCGCCTCCTGGTTGATCAGCGGGGTGTAGCCGGGGATGCTGGTGAGCGCGACATACAGCGCCACTATAACCAGCGCCACCAGCCCGGCGCGCCGCAGCCCCTTGCGTTCACCCGGTTCCAGCGCGGTGCGGGCGAGTTCGGCGCGGGTTTCCTCGTCCACCTCACCATTCCACTTGCCAAGGCGCGGCTCGATCACCTTGTCGGTGATGAACCAGATGACCGGAATGTACAGCACCACGATCGCCAGGATGAACCACCAGTTGCCCGCCGGATTCATCAGCCAGCCCGGCTCCACAATGCGCGCGGCCTCCTGCGTGAAGCCGAACAACAGCACATCGATCTGGCCGGGGGTTATATTGCCGGCATAGCCGCCCGAAACGGCGGCAAAGGCGGCGGCCAGACCCGCCAGCGGATGGCGGCCGGCTGCTGCGTAGATGATCGCCGCCAGCGGGACATAGACGAGGTAGGCCGCATCGGACGCATGGTGCGACACCATCCCCACCAGCGCCACGATCGGCGTCAGCGCGCCCTTGGATGCATTGCGCAGGGAGGCGCGGATCAGCGCGGAGAACAAGCCGGATTTTTCGGCCACGGAAGCGCCCAGCATGATCACCAGGATCAACCCCAGCGGAGCGAAGCCGGCCATGGTGCGCGGCATCTCCACCAGCAGCAGCGCCACGTTCTCGGCCGAAAACAGGCTGGTGGCGGTATAGGTGATCGCGCCATCCGCCAGCACCGCGCCGGTAGGGGTCGTGTCGCCGGTATAGGGTAGCGACGCCGACCAGCCGAGCGCGGCGCCAATGGTGGACAGCACCATCAGCGCCGCGATCAGGTAGACGAAGATCATCGTCGGTTCGGGCAGCAAGTTACCGATCCGTTCCACCCAGCCAAGGAAACCGCGCTGGCGGGGTGAAACGGTCAGGTCGGGCTGGCTCATGCGGTCACTCTCAGGGAAGGTTCCGCGCCATCAGGCCATCAATCGGTGCCCATGTCCAGATGCCCCATGTCCAGATGCTGCGCCATGAACGGCAGGACCACGCTGGCAAACCGCGCGCCGATCTTGTCGGTGTGGGTGCCTTCGTAGACCGCCCACTCGTGCGCCACGCCAAACTTCTCCAGTTCCTGGTGGATCAGCGTGTCATCGGTCACCAGCCCGTCGCGGTCGCCCACGTCGCTGCCGATGGCGGCAAAACTGCGCAGGGCGGCAACGTGGCTGGAAACCATCGCCAGCGGTGAATTGGCCGCCCAGCGGGCCAGCACCAGCCGGTCTACGGTGCCATCGGCCGCCAGTGGCCAATCGACGAAGAACGGCGGCTTTTGCGGGTTGGGCGCCCAGGCCACGGCGCTCGCCAGCCCGGCGCGCATGCCAAAGCCGGCCGCGTCTGCCCCTTCGCGCGGCACGGCGGCCATGGCGGCGGCGCTGGCGGGCGTTTCAGTGCGGGCGGACACGCAGCAGGCGCTCTGGGTCCAGATGGCGTTGAATACGTCCGGATGCGTCATGCCGACCACCCAGGTGCCATAGCCGCCCATCGAATGGCCGACGAGGGCGCGGCCTTCGCGGGTGGGAATCGTGCGGAAATTTGCGTCAATATAGCGCACCAGATCGGTGGCGATAAAATCGCGGAAATTGCCCGTGGTGACGCTGTTGGAATACATCGATCCGCCCATCGCGGTCAGCGTATCGGGCACCACCACGATAAACTCGCGCCCTTCCGCAGCGTTCGTCGCCACGGCGGTGGGCACCTGCATGTAGTCATAAAAGTCGCGGCCGGAGATGGCGAAGCCGTGCAGGTAGTAAACCACCGGATAGTGCCGCGTTGGATTGGCGGCATAGCTGGGCGGCAGCACCACCATCACTTCGCGGTCCGCCGCATTGCCTTCAAGGTTGCCTTCCAGCGACGCGCCGTGGACCATCACCGCCTGCACGGTGATCCCGGCGGGGACCACGGCATCGGGCGCGGTGATGTTCTGGGCAGCGACGGGGGCGCTGAGCACCAACAAGGCGGCGGCTGCGAGGAGATACTTGCGCATCGAATTATTCCCTATCCAAATGATTTGCGAAGAAAGGCAATACTTCGGTTTTGATCCGTTCCGCAATGCGGTTTCCGTGATCGCCTTCGTACAGCTCGAACTGGTAGGCCACGCCAAACCGGTCGAGCTCGGCCATGAAGGCGCGGTTGCCTTCCAGCAGGAAGTCCGCATCGCCAATGTCGATGGCGATAGCCTCCAGCGAGGCCAGCGCGGGCAGGTATTGCGGCAGCATCACCAGCGGCGAATTGGCCGCCAGCCGCTGGTTGACCAGCGGATCGATTGTGCCATCGGGCATGAGGCCGGTATCTACCTTCAGCGGGCCGGGATCGGCGGGGTCGGGCGACCATGTGGCCAACGTGGAGAGGCCCGCCAACTGGCCGAACTGCGCCGCGTCAATATCGGCCTGCGTCATCGCCTCGATTCCCGCCGCGCTCTCGGGCGTCATCACCATCGGCGGCAGGCAGCAGGCGCTCATCATGTAGATGCTGGAGAACACCTCCGGATGGCGCATGGCCAGCCGCGCGGTGCCATAACCGCCCATCGAATGACCGGCGAGGCCGCGACTGGCGCGCTGGGGAATGGTGCGGAAATTGCCGTCCACCCAGTTTACCAGGTCACGCACCACCATGGTTTCATAGTCGCCCACCGTGGGGCCGCTGGAATAGAACCCGCCGCGCAAGGCGGAATAGCCATCGGGCATCACCATGATCACGTCATTGCCCGCCTCGGTCGCTGCCTGGACCGCTTCGTGCAGGCGAAAGCCCGCCTGCTGCGCTTCCACCGGTGCCCAATAACCGTGCAAGTAATAGACCACCGGATAGCGACGATCGGGATGTTCGTCATAGCCCGGCGGGGTGACGACGTAGACCTTCCGCTGGGTGGGGTTGCCTTGCAGGTTGCCGGCCAGCGCGGGCGCTTCGAAAGTCTGCAGATCGGCCCGGGCCTGATCCTGCGACTGCGCCGATTGGCTGGCCAGAACCATCATCGCGGCCAGCCCGGCCGTCCAAACCCTGCGCATCCCTGTTCTCCCCTGCCGACCGCTTGTGCAGCCTTTTGCCAGAGCGCTTGTCAGGGCTGCAAATGGCCTTGTCCAGCAACAGATTGTAACAAGTTGCCAGTGGGTCAGGTGCCCGGAAAGCCCGTGCCATCGGGCCAGGTCGGCCCTGCCAGGCCCATCACCTTGAACAGTTCGCCCATCTGGTCGGGCGCCACCAGCCGGTCGCGCGCAGCCATCAGCGTTGCGCGGTGTTGCGGGGCAAATTCTGCCAGCGATTCGGCGCGATGCTGGATGCCCAACGCGGTCAGCCATTCGCCCTGCGTAACCGTGCCCATCCAGCGCGCACCGCGTGACAAGGCAACCTGCTTCATCTGGTCAAAATCGACATGCGCGGTGATAT
>JAZKFK010000119.1:0-30775 GCA_040386475.1 Pseudomonadota bacterium
GTTGCCGGGATCGATTCCATCGGCGGCTATGAAAAGCAGTTCGTGGTGCAACCCGACGCCGCCAAGATGGCAACATACGGAATTTCGTTCTCTGAACTGGCCGATGCACTTGAACGGGCCAATATTTCGGTAGGCGCTAATTTCGTCGAGCGCGGCGGGGAGGCGTTCCTGGTGCGGGCCGATGGCCGCATCCGCACTTTGGACGAGATAGCTCGCGCCACAGTTGCGACACGCGGCGGTGTCGCCGTTGCGGTGCGCGACATCGCGACCGTGGTAGTCGGCGGTGACCTGAGGACTGGCTCGGCCACTCGTGATGGTCACGAGATCGTAATCGGCACGGCTCTTATGCTGGCTGGCGGCAATAGCCGTATCGTTGCTTCCGATGTGGCAGAACGGCTGGAAACCGTCGCCGACAGCCTGCCGCCGGGCGTTACCGTGACCACCGTTCTGGATCGCTCGGATCTCGTCGATGCCACCATTGGCACAGTTGAGACCAATCTGGTTGAAGGCGCCCTGCTGGTCATCGCCGTATTGTTCTGGCTGCTCGGCAATTTTCGTGCGGCGCTGATCGCCACGCTGGTCATCCCCATCTCGTTTCTGGTGATGGGCACCGGCATGAACATCACCGGCACATCGGGCAATCTCATGAGCCTGGGTGCGCTCGATTTCGGGCTGATCGTCGATGGATCAATCATTATCATCGAGAACTGCCTGCAACGGCTCGCGCACCGACAACACACCGAAGGCCGCTTGCTCACCTTGAACGAGCGACTGCACGAGGTGTTCGAAGCATCACGCGAAATGGTCAAGCCGACGCTTTACGGCCAGGCCATCATCTTCCTCGTGTTCGTACCGTTGCTCACTTTCACCGGGGTAGAAGGCAAGACTTTCTCGCCGATGGCGATCACGGTCATGCTCGCACTGGCGGGGGCGTTTGTCGCTTCGCTGACCTTCGTTCCAGCTATGGTTGCCCTGCTGCTGCGCGGCAAGGTGTCGGAAAAGGAAGTGCCGGCGATCGGCTGGGTCAAGACCCGCTACGCTCCGGTGCTTGATCGGATCATCGCGCGGCCTTGGCCGTGGATTGGTGCGGGTGCGGGCACTTTTGGTGCCGCTGCGCTCGTGTTCACCATGCTCGGCAGCGAATTCCTGCCGGTGCTTGGTGAGGGCAACCTTGCCATGCAGGCGCTTCGCATCCCCTCCACATCGCTGGCTCAATCGACCGAAATGCAACAGCGTGTCGAACGTGCTGTTGGCGAACTCCCCGAAGTGTCATTTGTATTTTCCAAGACCGGCACGGCTGAAGTCGCCAGTGATCCCATGCCGCCCAACGCGTCGGACACGTTCATCATGCTGAGGCCGCGCGATGAGTGGCCTGAGGGTGTTGAGACCAAAGACGATGTGATTGAACGGGTCGAGGCCGCGCTTGATCCGCTGGTCGGCAATGCCTTTGAAATCAGCCAGCCGATCCAGTTGCGGTTCAATGAACTGATTGCGGGTGTCCGGGGCGACATTGCCATCAAGGTTTACGGCGATGATCTGGAAGAGATGGGCCGGACGGCACAGCAGATTGCCGCTGTGTTGAACACGGTGCCGGGCGCCGCCGACGTGAAGGTTGAGCAGACAGCAGGCTTCCCGGTGCTCGATCTCCAGTTCGATCGTGATGCCATAGCCCGCTATGGGCTAAGCCTTGAGGATGTCAGCGACACCGTTGCAGCGGCAATGGGTGGGCGCGAAGCGGGCTTCGTGTTCGAAGGCGACAGGCGTTACGATATTGTTGTCCGGCTGGACAACATGACGCGCAGCGACCTGGATGCTGTCGGGGCCTTGCCGGTGCTTTTGCCCGGTGAAGGCTCAGGCCGTGCATCGGTGCCGCTGCGCGAACTGGTCCGGTTCAACTTTTCTGAAGGGTTGAATCAGGTTAGCCGCGAAAACGGCCAGCGTCGGGTCGTCGTGCAGGCCAACGTCCGGGGTAACGATCTCGGCTCATTCGTGGCGGAGGCTCAGGCCAAGGTGCGCGAGCAGGTCGAAATTCCGGCGGGCAGCTATGTCGAATGGGGCGGGCAGTTCGAAAATCTGCAAGCAGCATCACAGCGCCTCTCGCTGGTCATTCCGATCATCTTCGTCGCCATATTCGGAATCCTGTTTCTCGCTTTGGGCGGGGTCCGGCAGTCGATTGCGGTCTATTCGGCCATCCCGTTGGCACTGGCTGGAGGCATCTTTGCATTGATGTTGACGGGCTTACCGTTCTCGGTGTCTGCGGCGGTTGGCTTCATCGTGCTGTCCGGCGTGACCGTGCTCAATGGTCTGGTGGTGATGTCGAGTATCAACCAGCGGCTCGATGCCGGAATGGTGGTTGATCGCGCCATCGCGGAAGGCACGATGGAACGGGTGCGCGCGGTGCTGATGACCGGGATCGTCCCGGCCATTGGCTTTGTGCCGATGGCGATTGCCACCGGCACCGGTGCAGAGGTGCAGAAACCGCTCGCCATCGTTGTGATCGGGGGGTTGATAACCTCGACCTTGCTGACCTTGTTCGTACTGCCCGCGATCAGCCATCTGCTGCTTCGTGGTCGGCACAAGCAGCACGTGGTTGGCGAATACAGCGATGTAACGGCGCTCGGCGAGCGCCGGTTTGAAAGCGATGACGAGAAGGGTGCTGCGCCGGTTTGAGTGCAGCAAACAACCGCGATGTGAGGCCGGATTCCAATGCGAACCGGCCTCACAAGCTTGGCAGGGTTTGGCCAAGCCGAAGTGGAGTGATCACCTGCGGCCATAGGTTGGGCGAGAAGGTTATTGGAAGGACTGCATGTGTCTCAATCTGAATCGGTCGCTGACGCCACTGCCAACCATGATGGTCACGAACATGGTTCGGAGGATGGGCTCCGGATATTCGTTCTTGCGTGTGTTTGCGCTGTGCTGGCCTATCTGGTCGGAGTGTTTTTCCCGCTTTGGGGTGATTGGGCATATGCTGTTGCCGCTCTTGTTGCCGTTTTGCCATTTGCGCGGACAGCACTCAAGAAAGCGCTAGCGGGCACACCATTCAGCATCGAAACGCTCGTGACGATTGCCGTTGTCGGCGCCTTGCCTATCGATGCTGGCGCAGAAGCTGTGGTGGTCGTGGCGCTGTTTTCGCTTGGCGAGCTGTTGGAAGGCTTCGCTGCCGCGCGCGCGCGTTCGGGACTTACCGCGCTGGCCGAATTATTGCCATCCGAGGCAACGATTGAAGAAAACGGCAAACGCCGGACGGTCCCTGTTACATCTTTGACCATCGGTATGGTGATGCTGGTTACCCCCGGCGAACGGCTCGCCGCAGACGGAACGATCCTTGACGGACGCTCTGACCTGAACGAAGCCGCGATCACCGGGGAATCCTCAGCGGTAGACAAAACTATCGGCGATCCGGTGTTTGCTGGCAGCATCAATGGCGACGGCCAGCTCAAGGTGACGGTCACCAAGGATGCCAGCAACAGTGTAGTCGCGCGGATTGGTGAGCTGGTGGCGGAAGCGCAAGCCAGCACCGCCCCTACCGCGCGTTTCATCGACAGCTTCAGCGCCTATTACACACCGGCGGCCATAGTGATTGCTGCCCTTATTGCGGTGGTGCCGCCCTTGCTGATGGGCGGAGAATGGCCGACCTGGGTCTACCGCGCGCTTACGGTGCTGTTGATTGCCTGTCCTTGTGCGCTGGTCCTCTCGACGCCTGCGGCTATCGCAACCGGCATCGCGACAGCGGCTCGTTACGGGATTCTGATCAAGAGCGGCGCTGCGCTTGAAATGCTCGCCAAAATCCAGATTGCGGCGTTCGACAAGACCGGAACACTGACCTTGGGGCATCCGGTTGTCACTGATGTTGACGGCGATGCGAGCCAAGTTCTGAGGCTCGCGGCAGCGGTCGAAACGGGTCTGTCCCACCCCGTCGCACGGGGCATCGTTGCCGAAGCAGTGGCCAGGGGTATTGCAATTCCCGGAGCCACCGATGTGTCCATCCGCCAGGGCGAAGGCGTCGAAGGCACGGTTGAGGGTGTGAGGATCGCGCTGCTTAGCCCGCGCGCGTCTAAATTGCTCACACCCGAATCTCTCGCCCGGATTGACGTCCTCGAACGGGAGGGCAAGACCATTGCCGTCCTGTTCGCTGACGACAAATACGTCGGCACCATTGCCAGCCGTGACGAACCGCGAACCGACGCCAAGCCTGCTATTGCGGCGCTTGCGGCACTCGGCATCAAAACGCTGATGTTGAGCGGCGACAATCAGCGCACTGCGTCAGCGGTGGCGGCTCCGCTCGGAATGATGGCCGAAGGCGAACTCATGCCTGCCGACAAACTTGCCCGGATCGCGGCATTGAAGGCCGAGGCACCGATCCTGATGGTTGGCGACGGCGTCAATGATGCGCCTGCGCTGGCGACAGCCTCGCTTGGGCTGGCGATGGGCGGCGGGACAGATGTTGCCATCGAGACTGCCGACGTTGGTCTGCTCAGGGACAGATTGCTGGGCGTCCCGGATGCGATCCGGCTGGCGCGCCAGACCCGCCGCACGATCATCATCAATATCGTTCTCGCGGTAGGGCTGAAGTTGGTTTTTCTTGTCCTTGCCATTTTCGGCATCACCAATTTGTGGACAGCAATCATTGCCGACACCGGCGCGACGATACTTGTGACCATCAACGCCCTGTTGCTGTTCTGGACCTTCAAGCCGACGCACGACGCCGACGCTAATGTTTCACGCGGGCATTCTTAAAGATCGAACCGAAAAGCTGACTCGTCGCTGAATGTGACGGACAGAAGGGTGAGGAAACAGTGATGAGGTCAAAAGCACTCCTGTGCCGCCAGACTAAGGCAAGCCTGCCCTTGAGATCGCGATAGGTGACCGAAATCCGCTCGCTGCAATAAACTCGTTGAGGAAAAGCCTTACTGCGGAAGCAGGGGCGGGGTTCGCAATTATCGCCCTCGTAGCCTGCCGCGGAACCTTGGAACCTCTGAGTGGAACAGGCCATAGCGCCCTGTGCCTTTACGTTATGTCGTTCGCGCCACCCTTGCGAACAATCACAAACGGTACGGTCGTCTCAGTCGGAGCCAGCCCAAGTAGACGGCGGTGACTGAACTTATCAGTCCGGCCAGAGACATCAGCCAGATCAGCAATTCGCGGGCAGGGGCTGCCGCCAACAGCAGGTTCAAATCCCAGCGGTGGAACAGATCGAACAACCAGCGATAGGTGCGGCGGCGCACATCGCTTTCGCCCAGCAGCTCGCCCGTTGCAGGGTCGATGTGGACCCAAGTGGCGGCTTCATCGCCATAACGGATTCGCAGCACTGGCAGCGGAACATCGCCGTGCACTGCATACCAATAGGCATCGGTCTGGGTGAGGGTGGCAATGGCAAGGATGGGTGCGCCGGGCACCAGCCGCGCCGCCGCTTGCCGGATGCGCTGTGGATCGGATTGGAGCGGCAGGAGCGTGCGGGCATTGAGCAGCCCGTCGTCAGCGTCCGGGCGCTGCACGCGCAGGATCGGGCGATCAGCGGCGGACAGAAGCACCAGTCGATGCGCGCCGGTCTGCCCTTGCGCCAATTGCGTGAGGTCGGGTGCGGGCAGCGGCGCGTCCCCGGCATAGGCCCGCACTGCCTGTTCTCCCACGCCATCGCTGGCGAACAGCCGGAACGGATCAACCGAAAGCCAGCCCGAAAAGATCCACAGCACCAGAAACGCACTGCCGATCAGGCCAGATACATGGTGCCACTTCATCCACCCGCGATAGGGCGTGATCCGCTCGCCCTTGAACCGTTTGCGGCCCGGGCGGATACGCATCAGCCCGATCCAGATGCCGGTAATGGCGCCCAGGATGCACGGACCCGACACCCACATCACCACCTGCCGCCAAACCGGCTGATGTTCACGCAAAGCGCGCGGATAGAGCCAGTGCGGGACCGAGCCCAGCCAGTTCCAGAACCGTTCCGGGCGATTGGTGTCGAGCACCACCTCGCCCGTCACCGAACTGATATAGAGCACCCGCCCGCCCGCGCCCGCCAGAGTGGCTTTCCACAGCGGACGGTGCGCATCATAGCTGCCGGGCACGCTCCACTGATCAGAGTGGATCAGGGTCATGGCGATCAGTGGGGCCTTGCCGAACCCCTCGGCAATCGCCCGCGCTTCGGCCTCGTCAGCCCGGCCTGCGACAAGCCCGCTCTCAGCCCACAGCGCATGGGGCGCACCATCCCACGGGCTGATCCGCCACACGGGCCGGTTCCCGCGCATTTCCAGCGCCACTTCGCGTGTGTCGCTGGGAATGTCGGGACCATGCTCCACCTGGTCCCACGCGATAGGGGCAAGGCCGGCAAGTCGCTCGTCCTCGTCCAGCGAGGGGAACGGCACATACAGCATCACCAGGCCCGACACGAACCACAGGACGAACAGCAGGCAGGTGGCAATGCCAACCCAGCGATGGGTCAGGTAAAGCCAGCGCTTGATCCGGTGCCACACCACCCGCCCGCTGCCGGTCAGAAGCTCGCGCGCAGCGTCAAATCCACCGATCGCGGACGCCCCAGAATCCACTGCTCGTCGGCATAGGTCGAAACCGCATAGTCTGCGTCGAACAGATTGTAGAGCCGCAGGTCGAGCGCAACGTTGTCCGTCAGGGCGTAGCTCGCGCCAAGGTCAACCACGGTATAGGCCGGGACGCGGAAATCATTCGCATTGTCGGTGAACCGGCGCCCGACATAGCGCAGATTGGCGCGGGCCGAGATGCGATCAGAATCGCTCCAGCGCAGTTCGACATTGGCGGCTGTTTCCGGAACGCCCGGCGGAGTCTTGTCCTCGAACCCGGCGAACTCGTCAAAATTGGCATCCAGCACTGTGCCATTGGCCGAAAAGCCGAAGCCTGCGGGTAAGGTCAGGTCCAGGCTCGCCTCGATCCCTTGCGAAGAGCGTTGCCCCACCTGATCGATCGCGCCGCCGGTCACGGTTTGCGTAAACAGGTTCTGCTTGATCAGGCGGTACGCCGCCAGCGTGAAGCTGCCATTGCCGCCCATGAACAGGCCCTTCACACCGGCCTCATACTGAAAGCCATCGGCATAGGTCAGCTGGAACTGGCTGGCGGAACCGGAAAAAGTGGTCAGCGTGCCCAAGGGATCAACTGCCGTGGCATATTGGGCATAAAGCGACAGGTTCTCGCTCGGCTGATACACCCCGCCTACGCGCCATGTGGTGCTGTTCAGTTTCTTGTAGGCCGTCGCCCCGCCGTTGAGCGCAGGGCTATCGCCAGTGATGACGCCACCTGTGTAGACCCAGTTCCAACGCCCGACCTTGTTTTCCTCATGGCGCAGGCCGCCGACAAGCGAGAACTGCTCGCTCAGCGCCAGCCGATCTTCGGCATAGAGCGCCCACGTGGTGGTGCGGGTGTGATAGCGCGGCAGCAGCCCGACAGTGTCGAGGAACAGTCCCGGATTGAAGCCGGTGAGGGCAACCTCGTCCTCCTGATAGTCGCTATCAAACTGGTGTGAGTAGTTGAGCGTGACCCGGCTGACATCGAAGCCAACCAGCAGGTCGTTGCTCATCGCTCCGCCAAGCTCGCTGGCCAAAGTTACATATCCCTGATCGCCATACTGGTCGACATCATGGATGATGCCGTAATTGTCGGCCCGGTAGATATTGCCCGGCGTCCCATAGCCGATGCCATTTGGACAATCGCCATCGGCAGCGATCCAGCAATAGGTTTCCAGATTGCGCCACTTGCGATCACTGGTCAGCCAATATGCGGTGTTGTAGAAAGCGATGTTGTCGTTCGCCTGCCAGTCCGCCGTCAGCGCCAGCCGGTTATCGCGAAAACGCATGGTAGCATCGCCGACATTGTAGTTCTCATGCCGGATCGAGGTTTCGAGCTGCGAATTGACCAGCGGCGTGCCGAAATACTGTGTCGGATGTGTCAGGCCGTAGTCATTGCGCAGCGTCAGGGTGAAGCTATCGCTCGGCGCGAATTCCAGCGCACCCGAAAGCGCCAGATTGTCGCTATCACCGCGATCAACGTACCCGTCGGACTGGCGATAGCTGGCATCGGCGCGGAACGATAGGTTCTGGCTGATCGGCCCGCCGACTCCGGCGGCAAGGTGGGCTGTGTCCTGCGACCCAAAGCCGACCTCGGCGTCGAATTCGAACCTTTCGGAATTGGGCGAGCGGGGGATGACATTGACCACGCCGCCCATCGCGCCCTGACCGAACAGCACCGACGAAGGCCCGCTCAGCACTTCGATCCGCTCCACATTCCACGGATCGGACGGGAACGAGATCGAACCGTTATTGGGGAACAGCCGCACGCCGTTATACAACTGCAACACCGATCCCTGCCCGCTGAACCCGCGCATTGCGAAGGACAAACCAGCATTGCCGGGGTTGCCATCATTGGTGATGCCCGGCGCGCGGGTTGCGGCATCCAGGATCGACATATCGCCGCGAGCGCGTAGATCGTCACCCGTGACGACGCTTACCGTGGCGGGCGTTTCCAGCAGCGTCAGGCCAAGGCGGCTGCCGGTAGGGCTTTCCTGCGTCAGCGTCTGCTCGCGTTCGGCGGTAACAAGAATGCTATCTTCCTCCGCTGCATTGTCCTGCGCGACAAGAGGGGCGGACATGGCCATCGAGATTGCAGCTAGGGAGACGCGACCTAGACGGAAAGTGTACGGACGCATTCGATTGATCCTCAGTCATATAGGCAGGACCAAGAGCATCCCCCCAATGCGAATGCGGATGGATGCGTTCACGCGGCAGCAATAGGTTAATTACGGTTATTGCTTTCGATGTAACGGTTACATCGCGCCTAAATCAACGGCATTTCTTTTGATAAAGAATTGATAAAAAAGATTTTTAAAGGATTATCTGAACGACCGACAGTGCGCGCTACAGAAAATTGCCTTCGCTTGATCGCTCTATCCCCTCGCCAACGGCGGCTCCAATCAAGCGTGCTTGCAAATCAAGGAGTCATGTCAACCAGCGCGTCGGACTTGAGGCGATCGGTGCCAACAGAAGGGATTTTGGGTATTGCGTCGACTTCATAGCGTTCGAGCATTCGACAAGAGGCTTGGTTGAGTCCCTCCATCGCCTGCGACACGAGGGCGATTTTTTCCGAAGGTATGGCGCCCGATATAGCGCTCCCCCATTCCTCACCAACTAACGCCATCTGCAGATAGACTGCCTCACCTTCAGGCGAAAGCACGAGCGATTTAGCAACCGAACCGCGCGACTTTCTGCTGATCATCAAGCCGGTCTCCACAAGTGATTTTACTGTCCGGCTGACTTGCGCGTTGTCCCGGTTCACCAGTGCTGCCAACTTGCCGACAGAGATCGGCGCATTCTTGGCCACATGCATCATCATTCGGTACTG
Organism: Pseudomonadota bacterium; assembly: GCA_040386475.1. GTDB lineage: Bacteria > Pseudomonadota > Alphaproteobacteria > Sphingomonadales > Sphingomonadaceae > Alteraurantiacibacter. The sequence goes on from JAZKFK010000119.1 coordinate 9,364, forward strand.
CAGTTCGGTCATCCTGAAGCGATCACGATAGGTGGCGATCCTGTATCGAACCACTGCCTCAGCAGCCAGGATGAGCTGGTCTGCGATATGCTCCGGGAACTGTCGAGACCCGACTGAGGGGTTTTCGGCTTGCATGGGTTCCTTCCTGCGCTCGGTTTCCCCCCAGCGAATTGGCTTACTTAGTCATGCTTATGAGGAGTGATTGATGCAGCGATAGGTAAATTACAGTTACGGTCGGCGTTACATCGTCGATTCCCGCCAAGCACGGGTCGGTAGAAATCTGCCAGCTGCGGAAGTGTATTCTGGGACGTCGGGCATCGACATCGCTCCGGTAAGGCAATGCGCGGAGGACAGCTTTTGCCCCCCGCGCACCTTGGTCGATGCTAGTTCGCGCCGCCCTCGCTGTGGCCGGCATGATCGGTATGGTCGCTTTCGGGCTGAGCGCCTTCCTCGGCACAGCAATCCATTTCGCCGTGTTCGCCTTCCTTGCAACAGCAGCACTCATGCTCGGGAGTGGTGGCTGTTTCATGCGCGAACGCGGCACTGGACATGGTGAGGGCAAGGGCACCCAGCAGATATGTGGTCTTCATCATTTATCTCCGTTTGTTGGTTGTGATCGAGTTGGAAACCGCCGCTCGCGGAGGCGGCGTGGGTGGCTCAATCAAGGCGCTTGTAAGATGGGTGACGGCGCGCGCAGCAGGACTTGAGGTCAGCTGAGGTCCTGGCGTTTGAAGTGCTGATAACATTCCGAGTGAAAGGACGCAGGAATGGCAGGCGAGCGAGCGGGGATCCCCATGTCCCTCGTGTTGGGCCTGGCCTTCCCCTGTCAGGTCGGAACAATCTGCCATTGCTTTTACAATAGGCGGCGCAGCGTGCCCAGCGCATAGGGGGGCAGTGCCGAAGATCAGAGCGATAGCCAGAAAAAGCAGCCTGAGCGCCTTCATTCACCCGCCCTCGTTCCACTCACGACCGAAGTTGCGCCCAGAAATGCGCGGCCATCAAAGCGTGGCATGGTTGCGAAAGGCCAATCGATCAAGTTGCATTATTGACTGATACGCGCCGCCGGTCGCTGCCCCTCAAATTTTTGTGGCGAGACATTCCGCAAGCTGTCGCCGCATGCAGTAGAACCGAGTTTTGATAGACTTTTGCTCACGCCGAGGGCACCGCCGCCTCTGTCTTTGTAAAACTCTCGACAGAATCTGCCGCAGCGTCGAAGCTGATCGGCCGCACGAAGCAGACCGGCGATCTCTTAGAGCTCGCCGAAAAGATCGGGCGCGGCACATGCTCGCGCACTTTGTCCAGAACGTCGCGGAGCGCAGCACAGCCGGGCGCCGATCCCGCAGCCTGCCGATATGGTGTACGCTAGTTCATGCGTGCGGTAATCGCGGTCGCGGTACTGGTCATCGCCTGTCCCAGCGCACACGGCCTCGCCACCCCGCTTTCGATCACGGTCGGGGTCGGGCGAGGCGCGCAGGCAGATATCCTCCTTAAGAATGCCGAGGGGAAAGGGGTTTATAGGTTGGTGGTCGATAAAACCGGCACGCTCACCGCCGGTAAGCCCTTGGTGGTGGTGATCAAGATGGCCGAAGGGTTGTGCTGATGGTGCGACCGCGATCTTCCGCGGCATTGATGGCCAGCGAGAGATGATTGAGCGACAGTCCAACGAGCAACTTCGCTTGCAACACCCCAAGCTCTCCGCTCTCCGCGATCTGCGCTTGGCGTTGCGCCGAGTGTTCTTACGACGGACAACTTGTCCTCAGCGCGCGATTTCCAGCACCGGGGCAAATCCGCCCCCCGGTGTGCGCATGTTGGTCGTCTGTCCCCGGTACAGTCGCGCCGCCGTCATAAGGACCGCTCCATCGTAGGTATACAGCCTGAAGTCTGCCTTCAAATCCAGCACCTCGCCATCGCGCTCGATACGTCGGATGCTTGGAGGCGCAAAGCTTTGCGCGATATAGTCTCCGGCAGTGATGTGTTCCCAGACCTTACGCGTCAGCTTTGCCCCGCTATAGGCAGCCTTGCTGCCGTAACCGCGGGCGGGTTTGAAGAAGAGATTGCGGCGATCGGCCCAGAGCGCGTCTGCATTCTCCGTGCTGACGAGTACCGTCCGCGGAATGGCGGCTTGGAGAACTCTTACTGTGTCTATGGGCAGGCCCCATCGGGTGAGCAGCTCTGTATCGGACAATAGTGAAAGATTGCGCTTGTCGGCATACAGCGCATGGACATGGGGGTTTGGCGTGACGACGACCAGATCCTGCAGATAAGCGCTTCGCAAGCCTGCATGATCGGGCTCCTCAAACGCGAAGTCGACCAGCCGGTTATAGACCAGATCAATATGAAGCCGGTCAAACGACAGTCCGGCAGCGGACCCTTTCAGTGCCTTAGGGTCGACCACCAAGGCTCGTATGCCGTGCCGTTCGAGAACCGCCTTGGCGAGCAGAAACTCGGGGTGAAGATATTGTGCATCAGGCTCGTCGTCGACAATCGCGATGACTGCCGGCTTTCCGGCGCGGCGCTGACGATGCCACTCGCTTGTAAACATGGCGACGATGCCAAGCTCAAAATCGTGGACGGTATGATCGGGATAGGTGGCCGTAGCCGTTTCGAAACAGCAGGCGCGCTGTGCGCTGGCGAGCGAGGCGTTAAGGAACGCACCGCCAGCATTGGTATTGACCTCGATCAGAACAGGGCCGGCTTCGGTCAGGTGAAAGTCGTAGCCCATCAACGCGCCTGCCGGACCGAAATCCGCAGCGGCGATGGCAGGCGCCCACTCGAGCACAGCGGCACGAAACGGCGGCAGGGCGGCAGCCGTCTCAACTGCCGCGACAACCGTCTTCATCGCGATCATGGTTTCGGTTGCGAGAAAGACCGGCGAGTTTGCAAATAGATAAGGGTGTGAGGCGGCCAGTCTGATGCCAAATCCTTTGGAGCCGGTCTCGGCGTCGAGCTTTTGCGCAAGCTCTTCCCGGTCAAGCGTGATGCAAAAACACGCTGCGTTGGCTCGCAGGGCAACAATGCTTGGCTCACAGCCAATATTCATATCAGTTCGCCTTATCGCCGTTGAACCGGACCGGACATCAGCCATCGCCGTGTCGTCCAGTTTTCGTTTGAGCCCATGCTGTTGATCCATGCACCGGATTCAGGAACGAAAATGCCTGGATCGCTCCACAAGCTGGGTCATTTGTGTCGCGGCATGGATTGTCAGGGAATGCTGTCGGGCATCAGGTCGCGGTTTGATAAACTCCGCCATCTCCGCAACCAGTTCAAGCTGCTTGTCAGAAGCAGCGGACAGAAGGCTCAATACGACGTTTTCCAGGGCAATTACCCGAATGCGCAATTGGATCAGTTCGGCCTTCGAAGGCGCTGGAATGTCCCATTCATCGCATGCCGCCGCGAGGTTCTCCTGAGGTCCGCACGGGGTCGCACCGCCCTCATCGTCCCACCGCGACAGTGCACCGTCTCGATACTGATCCATTCGAGCTTCCTTTCAAGGAGCCATGAGGCGGGGCGACCCTGGCACGTAACCATGGCCGCCCGATTCCGAGTTTACTGATTTGACGGTATCATTTCGTGATGTGCGGCCATCTGACCCATCATGTCGTGCATCATCGCCATCTGTTCCTGACACGCCTGCATCATCGCAGAGTTGTGGCCTTGCATTATGCTGGCCATCCGTTGCTCCATCATCTGGTGGTGCTCACCCATCAAGCGCTGCCGTTCAGCAGGATCGGTAGCAGCATGGGCCTGTTGCATGAGCGCGCGCATTTCCTCCATATTTTGCCTGTGCTGCTGCATCGCGTCGGAGCCCATCGTCATCCCAGCACCCTGATCAGGCTGGCCTGTTTCGGCAGAAGCCGCCCCGTGTTGGTGTTGCGCCTGCTGCGCCAAAGCGGGTGAAACGGCGAGAACTGCGACGAGTGCCGTTGCGATAATAATATTTTTCATTTCCATTTCCTTTTTATTTTTTGAGTGCTCGCGAGTATTTTCCGGCATAGGCATTTTACTTGAACGGAATGAACATGAGAGAGTTCCGGCAAGTCGGCGGGTTCACCGCGAGCGGCCTCACAAAGGCTCAGGTTCGCTCTCAATCTCGGCCTAGCCAGCTTGTCAGCCCATCGGCGATGCCATTCCAACGAAGGCGACGAGCGCCAAAACGCCGATGGCCAGCGACATCTCGGTTGCCAGGCTGCCGCGCAATGAAGCGAAAGCTTTTGCGCTGCTGTTGGATGCCATATCGGCTGTTCGGGACTCGTTTCTGCTGATCGCTGCGTTGCGCGCTGCGCACAAAAGCATGGCAGCGACCAAAGCAAGTTTAGCGATCAGCAGCCATCCGTAGGTCGTGCCTATTACCTCGGCGCTTTTGCTCAGCCCGAAAATAAGGTGCGCGTTGATTAGTCCGGTGGCGGCGACAATCGCGACCAGGGCAATACCCAGCGGCGCGAAGCGGTGCATGGCCCCAAGCAATGGCAAGACCATATGGCTGTCTGGATTTCGGTGCGCCGCGAGAGTCAAATGAAGGAACCAACCGATGGCTCCGACCCACAGTGCAGCGGCCAGCAGATGCAGCCCGTTGTTCAGCCGGTGGCCGAGCCCCGGCCAACCTTCGGTTGCGGCTGCATGGCCACTCCACGCCAGGGTCAGCAGGGCAAGGCCGTAAAATAGGACTGACGTCGATAATCGGCGTGGTGATGGCCAAAGAATGATTGTCAGCAGTGCCGATGTCAGCAGCGCAATACGTGCGATGAAGGCCCAGCCCATGCTGGTCGACATCGTGATCGCTTCGATGGTTGCCCAGTCGAGCCTCCACACCGACTGCCCCATCATCGTTGCAATGCCGTCCAGCATCAATGCCACTGATACCAGCGGAGCGGTTACCGCAGCTACAACAAGAGCGCGGCCCCGGCCGGCGTCTGCCCCTAACGCAATCTGCCGCAATCCAAATTCGCGGAATGCGGACAGGCCGAACAGGCCCATGAGCAAAGCATAATGGAGAAATCGCAACCCTGGTTGCAGCAAATCCTCCACGGCCTGTTCAACTGACCGTAAAGCTGACCGTGCCGTTCATGCGGTGCCCGTCCGCCCCGGCAGCCTGCCAGCGAACTTCGTAAGACCCGGCGCGTAGCGGTTGCCGGAGTGTGAGAGTGAGCGTCTTGTTGCCGTTTGACCACGCAGTTGTGAAATTGCGAATTGCGGTCGGGGTATGGTTCGCCATGCCTGGCATAGCGGTCATGATGATTGACGTGGCGGCTGTCGGAGGGAGCAGGGCTTCGTTGAAGGTGAGCGTTACAACGCGCGGACGCGCTACCGTTGCCCCTTGCGCGGGAGTGGAGGCGACCACGCGGGTATGAGCCGTTGCGACAGTTGGCATGGCGAGCGTGGTCAGGCTGATGGCAATGGCGGCCATAATTGAACGAAAATGCATGACTATTTCCTTCTTCAAAACCAGAAACGAATACCGGCGACGAAACTGGTGACACTGGGATCTTCGCCAGCCGCGCGCGCATAATCGGCGCTGTTGCCGACCCGCCAGCTTTGTTCGATGCCGATATAGGGCGCAAATTCGCGGATGATTTCGTAGCGCAGGCGGATGCCGACCTCGACCGTGTCCAGCCCCGCGCCGATGCCAAGTTGGGGCACGTCCTGCGCCGCCAGATTGAATTCGGCACGCGGCTGAAGGATTAGCCGCTGGGTGATCCGCTGATCCAGTTCGGCCTCGAACCGCGCAGTAAAATCACCGCGTTGGGAGAGGAACAGCGCACCGTCGATTTCAAACAGGTAGGGTGCAAGTCCCTGAATCCCGAGCACGGCATAGGTCGTATCCGGCCCGGCGATATCCTGCCTTACCCCAGCTTGGACATCGAAGAACGGAGCAATCGCACGCGCATACAGCGCCTGGAACTCGGCGTCATCAATGCCATCGTCAAAGCTGCCCTCGCCCTCGCTCTTGAACCACAAGCGGCTGGTGGTTCCGCCGTAATAGCCCTGCACGTCCCAAAGATAGCCGTCGGCACCGTCGCGCACCTGCACCTCGGCCCGGTCGGCCTGAAACCAGAACAGCGGATAATCGCCGTGGGTCTGCTGCAATTCACGGCGCGAGGCGCGCATGGCGTCTGCGCCCCAGATCGCATCGGCGGCGCGCGGCGGGCCGTTGCCAGCCTCGGGAGGCGGCGGGGTTTCCATCTCGGGGCTGAGCGATAGCGAGGCATCACCGGAATGGTCCATCGTGGAGTGGTCCATGCCGTCCATCGCACCCGGCTGGCTCGGCGGCGTGTCTGTCGGCGGCATGGTGTGTCCGGCGTGGGGATCGGCAGCCTGCGCCGTCGGCGCTTCAGCGGACATACCATGCCCTGCATGGGGGTCCGCAGGCATCGGTGTTGGCGCTGGATTGGAACTGGTCTGGCTCCCATGCGCCGAATGGTCCTGTGCTGCTGTCGGTTCAGCCAGCATGACCAGCGCGATCAGCGGCAGCGCTGCGGTGCTCAGGCGCGTCATGACCCATCCTCCGGTCCAGCAACCGTAACGGTCTGCATCATCCCGCCATGCATGTGGTACAACAGATGGCAGTGAAACGCCCAGTCGCCCGGCTCGTCGGCAGTCAGATCGAACTGCGCGCTGGCACCTGGCTGCACCACCATCGTGTTCTTGCGCGGTTGCAGCGCAGCGGGCTGCCCGTTGACCATCTCGTAGAACATGCCGTGCAAGTGGATCGGATGCGCCATCATCGTGTTGTTGATCAGCTTGACCCGCACACGCTCGTTATGGGCGAAGCGGATCGGCACATCGCTGACAGCCGAATACATCCGTCCGTCGAACGACCACATGTAGCGTTCCATATTGCCGGTCAGATGCAGTTCGAGCAGGCGGGTCGGCTCGCGCGCTTGCGGGTTGGCATCGCGCGCCACCAGCATCCGGTAATTGAGCACGCGATGCGGAACATCGCGCAGACCAAGGCCGGGATCGCCCATTTTATCGACCGGGGCCATCGCGACCATGTCAAGGCCGGGTCCAATCGCGACATCGGGCGGCAGTAGCGACGTATCGCGCATGTCCATGCCGGACATGGAATCCTGTGGTGGCGCATCTCCAGCAGGCATGGCACCGTGGCCCATCGCGCTGTGGTCCATCCCGGCCATCGCCATTCCGCCGCCGCTCTCATGGCTCATGCCCATGTCGCCCATCGTCAGCAGCGGGGGATCGCGCAAGGCAGGCACCTCGGCGCGCGCGCCTGGGGTGCTCGCCAAAGTAGCCAGCGCCATGCCAGAGCGGTCGGTCGATTCGGCTACGATACTGTAGGCGGATGCCGCACCTGGCTCGACGATCACATCATAGGTTTCGGCGGTGCCGATCTGCAATTCATCGACCTCGACCGGGCGCACCGCCTGTCCGTCGGTCGCCACCACGCTCATGGCGAGGCCGGGAATGCGGATGTTGAAGAAAGTCTGCGCCGATCCGTTGATGATCCGCAGCCGGACCCGCTCGCCCGCGCGAAACAGATATTCCAACCCCTCTGTTGGGCCGCGCCCATTAGCGAGGAAAGTGTAGGTTGGGGCACCAATATCGGCAATGTCCGTCGGCATCATCCGCATCTCGGCCCACATTCGCCGTTCCTCGCTCGACATCGCGTAATCGTCGGTCCAGGTGGTCTGCTGGCGGTTGAAATAGCCTCCGCCTGTGCGGAGCCGGTTCATGATGAAATGCGGATCTAGCGTGGTGAAATCACTCACCAGCAGGATGTAATCGCGATCAGCAACGATCCGATCGCCCCCGCGTGGCTCGATAATCATCGGCCCGTAATGGCCCGATTGTTCCTGCAAGCCCGAATGGCTGTGATACCAATAGGTGCCCGCCTGCCGGATCGGGAACTCATAGGCGAAAGTCTCACCCGGCTTGATGCCGGGGAAACTGATGCCGGGCACACCGTCATACTGGAATGGCAGCAGCAGGCCGTGCCAGTGGACTGAACTGTCCACGTCGAGCGTGTTGAAGACATTGAGGCGAACATTCTGCCCTTCGGTAAGGCGGATCAGCGGGCCGGGCACACTGCCGTTCACCGCAATGCCGGGGCCTCGCCTGCCCTCCACAATCCGGTGGCCGCTGCCGATGGAGAGATTGATCTCCTCACCCGATACCTCGTCAAAGCCCGCAGGGATCAGCGAATTGCCGCGCGGCAGGCTGCCACTATGGATGCTGTGCCCCTGCGCCCAAGCAGGCATGCTCGCTGCCAGTCCGGCCATTCCGAACATGCCAGCACTGGTGCCCAGAAAATTCCTGCGATTTATGATCGGCATGTGCGGCTTTCGGTCTCTTTGATCCATGCTGCTATTACGCACGCGAACCGTTCAGCCCTCAAAATACGCGAATTCTTCTCTTAATTGTTTTCGCGCGCGATAAACGCGTGTTTCCACGGCCTTTTCGGAAATCTCCAGAAGTTCGGCTGCTTCCAGCAGGCTCCGCCCGTCAATTGCGACGAGCACGAGCGCTTCGCGCAAGCGAATGGGCAACCTCTCTATTCCGAGACGCAATCTCGCCAGCGCATCCCGGCTGATTGCAGCTCTTTCTGGGTCAGGCATCATATCGGGGAGGTCCCATCCATCGAGGATAGGAGTGATACCGATAAGGCTGGCCAATTTGCGGCGGCGGAGCCGGTCCCTGCACTTGTTGAGGGTCACCGTGGTTAGATACGGGCCGACCGCTCGCACGGGGTCTAGCCTCCGTCGAGCAATCCATACAGAAGCGAGAGCATCCTGCACCGCTTCCTCAGCCTCGGCGCTGGAGCTCAGCATACGCGCCGCAAGTGTTAGAAGCCGCGCGCTGTGCGGCGCAATGAGAGGCCCGAAAGCAGATTGATTACCTGCTCTGACGCGTTCGACCAGGATCCGGTCAGAATTGGCATTGCCCTCCGACACTCCCGATCATTCGCGCGGATCGCGGGTCAAGGCGGCGGAAACCTGCCGGTCAAATTCGCGCTGCTGTTCAGCATTGAGAATGCCCCGCATGGCAAATACATGTTGCACCGTCGCTTTTTGCATGTCCCCCATCCGGGCATGAACCTGATCGATGGCTGCTGCGACTTCGGGACCGTATTCATGCTCCCGGTCCATCGCCTGAGCAAGTTGTCCATTGGCACCGCGCAAGGCAAGCTCGAGCCGCGCATTCTCCGCTGCGAAGGACTCTTCGAGTTCTTCCAGGCTCGCATCCTGCGCGATGGATAGCTGGAGTTCATGGTGGACGAAGTCATGCAAGCCGCCAGAGGCCGATTCCTGCCTCCACCTGTCGGCAGCAACCGCTCCCAGGAACCCCGCAAGGCCTGCAAGCAATATCGCAATGACGATCTGATAATTCGCGAGCTTCATGGCGCGACGTGCAGCAATGCTGACGGAGCCAAACGATCCGCCGAGGAAATCTGCAACGAAGCCGGATTGGCCAGAATACCGGTCCCGTTGGTTCCAAAACCTGCACCTAGCCCGATAACGAACAGGCCGCAAAACAGCGCAAGTCGCTGGCGCCGGTCAGCTCGTTCCTGAAGTTGACCGGCTCTTTGCCAGATACCGTAAAAAAACCCATCGGAAGGCGCAGTTTCTGCCGCCTTGGCCATTGCCGCAAACGATGCGTCAAAATCGGGCTTGTTTTGCTTCGTCATCAAGATGGCTCCTCGTTACCCTTACGCACAATTCCATCCGATCCCTCAATTATTTTGAGGGACGAGGCTGCCCAGCACGTAACTGAGAGGAGGGGGTGCCTTTTGCCCGGTTCATTCCGCTATCGCCCCGGCCGGGCGTTGAGCCATTCGTTCGGTGTATAACAAAGGCATCCTATTTTTTGGCAATAGTGGATGACCATAAGGAGCTTCGAAATGACAAGGGATAGCTTTCGACGGTTTGCTGTCAAATCCTCCGCTACCATTCTTGTCGCCCTGCTCGCGGCATGTTCGAATGTGGCCCAAGCAGTCACTTACACCATGTTTCGCGATCCTGAGTGCGGCTGTTGCGAAGCTTGGGCTGCGCATATTGAGCAGAGCATGGAGGCCGAAGTTACGACGGTCGACAGTCCTGATATGGCCAAAATGAAGGCAGAGAACGGCGTGCCGCAAGAGCTGCGCTCATGTCACACGATGGTTGTGGACGGCTATGTCATTGAAGGCCACGTTCCTGCCGAAGCAATTGTCAGGTTGCTGCGCGAGCGGCCGGAAGGGGTAACCGGCCTGGCTGTTCCGGGCATGCCAATGGGGTCTCCCGGCATGGAGGCAGGCGGCAACGTCCAGCCCTATGCCGTGATAGCGTTCGGAGCCGAGGGGCAGGCTGTCTTTGCGAGGTACCCGTAATCGGTTGCCACGCGTTAGCGTTGCTGAAAGGTGAGAACACAAGCTGTCCGCACCCCAACCAAGAGCAGAGACTGTCATCTCGCCGGTTGTATTTCGCGCTGCTTGCCGTGCCGCTCTATTATCTGTTTGGCGAAGGTCACAAATCATGAGCATCTATACCTGTCCGATGCATCCTGAAATTCAGCAGGACAAGCCGGGCAAATGCCCCAAATGCGGCATGAACCTCGTGCTGCAAAGCGAGGCTGATGAGGCCTCGGGCGAGCACGCGTGCTGCCACGGCGAAGACGGGCATCAACAGAAAAGCTCGGACACCGGCGAATATGACCGCGTTCCGCCCGGCTATGACGGGACGGTATATACCTGTCCGATGCATCCGCAGGTCCGGCAGACCAAAATGGGCTCGTGCCCGATCTGCGGCATGGGCCTGGAGCTGGAATCCGCCGACATGGCCGAAGACGGGCCCAATCCAGAGCTGATCGATTTTACACGGCGGTTCTGGGTCGGAACCGTACTCACGATCCCGCTGCTGATCCTGACAATGGGGCCGTATTTCGGCCTTGGCATTCGCGAAATAATTGGCGAGCGCACCACATTGTGGATCGAATTTGCGCTGGGCACGCCCGTGGTCCTGTGGTGCGGCTGGCCGTTCCTCGTGCGCGGGTGGAATTCGTTCCGGAGGATGAACCTCAACATGTTCTCGCTGATCGGGATGGGGGTGATAGCCGCCTGGCTATTCAGTGTCGTGGCGATCCTTGCGCCCGACACCTTCCCCGATGGATTCCGTGATGCGCAAGGCAATGTCGGCGTCTATTTCGAAGCTGCAGCGGTAATCGTGACTCTGGTCCTGCTTGGTCAGGTCATGGAATTGCGGGCGCGCGAAGGAACCGGCAAGGCGATCCGCGCCCTGCTCGATCTGGCGGCAAAAAGCGCGCGGATCATCCGGGCGGACGGCTCCGAGGAAGAAATTGCACTCGAAGATGTTGTCGTCGGAGACCGGCTGCGGGTTCGCCCCGGTGACAAGGTGCCGGTTGACGGCGTCGTGCAAGACGGCCGCTCGTCGGTCGATGAAAGCATGATCAGTGGCGAGCCTGTACCGGTCGAAAAAGTCGCGGGTGATCAAGTGATCGGAGCGACGATCAATGGCACCGGCTCCCTGATCATCGAAGCGACCCGGGTGGGTTCCGAGACCATGCTTGCGCAGATTGTCGGCATGGTGGCAGCAGCCCAGCGATCGCGCGCGCCGATCCAGAAATATGCCGACAAGGTTGCAGGCGTGTTCGTCCCGGTCGTGATCGGGATCGCCATGCTCGCCTTCATCGGTTGGGCAATCTGGGGACCGGCGCCAGCGCTGTCCTACGCACTGGTGGCGGCGGTGGCGGTGCTCATCATCGCCTGCCCCTGCGCGCTTGGTCTGGCGACGCCAATGTCGATCATGACCGCCACCGGACGCGGTGCGCAGGTCGGCGTGCTGATCAAGAATGCCGAGGCGCTCGAACGGTTCGAAAAGATCGACACGCTGATCGTCGATAAGACCGGCACCTTGACCGAAGGCAAGCCGCGCCTGGTCGCGGTGATGCCCGAGGACGGCTTTGACGAGGCCGAAGTCCTGCGTTTGGCCGCTTCGCTCGAACGCGGGTCGGAACATCCGCTGGCGGAAGCCATCGTGCGGGGCGCCGAAGAGCGCGGTGTGGCAATAGACGAAGCGAGCGACTTCGAGGCGGTTACCGGCAAAGGCGTGAAAGGCACCGTGGGCGGCCAGGCAGTGGCGCTGGGCAATATCGCCTTGGTCCGCGATCTTGGGCTTGAGGCAGAAGCGCTGACAGGCAAGGCCAATGCCCGGCGCGATGATGGCGAGACGGTGATGTTCGTGATGCTCAGCGGCAAGGTGGCGGGGCTGGTCAGCGTCGCCGATCCGGTCAAGGAAACCACCCCGGCCGCGCTCAAGGAACTGCATGCGCTCGGTCTGCGGATCATCATGGCAACTGGAGATAATGAACGCACCGCCAAGGCTGTCGCCGCGCGCCTAGGCATTGATGAGATCCGCGCCGATGTTTTGCCCGAGGACAAGGCCCGGATCATCCGCGAGTTGCAGGCAGAAGGCGCGAAAGTAGCCATGGCGGGCGACGGGGTGAACGATGCCCCGGCTTTGGCCCAGGCCGATGTCGGCATCGCGATGGGCACCGGGGCTGACGTTGCCATCGAGAGCGCGGGTATCACGCTGGTCAAAGGCAATCTCGACGGCATCGTTCGCGCGCGGCGGCTTGCCCGCGCAACCATGGGTAATATCCGGCAAAACCTATTCTTCGCGTTGATCTACAATACCGCCGGGGTGCCAATTGCCGCAGGCGTGCTTTTTCCTTTCTTCGGCATCCTTATCAGCCCGATGTTCGCCGCCTTCGCGATGAGCGCTTCGTCAATTTCGGTGGTGCTAAACTCGCTACGGCTGCGGACCGCAAAGGTATGACGGAGGCCGGTCAAGAGGGTCACGTGGCGAAAGGAAATCACGAAAGGAATCACGAGAGCAAGGGAACGATAAGTGTGTTTGGCTATATCGCCATGGGCACTGGTGGTCATGATCGGTGAGGGTGGAAGTTGCCGCTGGTCACCAATGGAGCGGGCTGGTGAATTGGGCCAAATCGCGCGCAGTGTTCGCGCGTCGCCACACGACAGCTACTTGTTGCTGCTGTTCTTTGTTTTCGCGCTCGCGACCACGGCGTTTTTGATGATGGGGCCAGAAGTTTGAAAAGGCGAAGTCTTTGCAATCGACGGCTAGCTGCTCCGGGCGCTGCGAATTCATCTCTGAAATTGGGCTTCCCCATCATCGCATCCTGTCCTCAAAATTAGGATCGAAGGCGTTCAGAAATCTAGAGGATGTTCAAAGACGGTCACCCCGGCATCACAAAATCCGCCCAGTCTTTCATGAGCAACTTACGCTTGTCGAGGTAGTCCGTGCGACGATATGCGGCCTCAACCCTGTTGGCGACCGTATGCGCGAGTGCGGCCTCCGCCACCTCGCCGGGATAGCTTGATCGCTCTGCAGCCCAGTCACGGAACGCAGAACGAAAGCCATGCACCGTGAACGGTAACTCGGCGCATCGCATTACCTTGAGCAGTGTCATGTCCGACAGCGGGCGCAGGACATTTCGGCCAGGGAAAACCAAATCGCTGCATTCGGCATAGAAGGGACGTGCTCGCTCAAGTACGTTGATCGCCGCAGCCGTTAACGGGACAGTGTGCTTCTTTCCGACCTTCATCCGGTTTGCTGGCACTGTCCACAACTTGCTCTCGAGATCGATCTCCGACCATTTCGCACCACGCACTTCACCTGAACGCGCGGCAGTCAGTATAAGGAATTCGAGTGCCAACCGCGTAACACTGTTGCGCTTGTGGAGATGCTCGATGAAAGCCGGAACGTCCTCATAGGGCATGGCGGCAAAGTGCCCGTCCTTCTTTGGTTGACGCGGCAAAGCTCGATTCAGCGAACGCATTGGCGCTTCCGTCAATCGCATGCCGTTTGCATAGGCCCAGTCGAGAACCACACCGATTCGCTGTTTGACCCGCCGCGCAGTTTCCGGCTTCGAAAGCCAGATACCGAGAAGCACCTCACGAATAAGTGGGCCTTCGATATCGTTGACGAGTCGGTCGCCCAACTTGGGGAATGCGTAGGACTCCAGCGTGTTCAACCACTGATCCTGGTGCTTGCCATTTTTCCAGCTTGCCGTCTGTTCGGCATGAACTTTCTTAGCTGCCGCCTTGAAGGTCAGGATTTCAATCTTCTGACGCTTGCGTTCCGCAACAGGGTCAAGGCCTCGTTGTATGTCACGACGCATATCGATCGCTGCTTCGCGGGCTTCGGCAAGCTTTACGAGGTCAAGCGAACCCAGGCCGATATCCCGGCGCCGGCCGTTAACTGTTGCCCGGAGGACCCAATAACCCTTCTGCGGCGCTGTAATCACGAGTGCGAGCCCGTCGCCATCCATGTAGCGCCCGGGCGTCTTGAGATTTCGGACCTGTGCAGCGGTAAGTTTTCCCATAGCCATCCATCCTCATTCCGCTCCCACAATTGCTCCCACAATGTGTGGTAGAAATTGTGGGAGTGACTGGAACAAAATAAGAACAGACATTCCCGATGCAAGAGCTAAAAACCGCAGATTTCTGCGGGTTTCAGGGACTTTCTGGGATGTCTTGGGATGGCATAGGTGGCGGAGACGGAGGGATTCGAACCCTCGATACCCCGATAGGAGTATGGTTCCTTAGCAGGGAACTGGTTTCAGCCACTCACCCACGTCTCCCGCTATGCAGCGGCGAGGGCGGCCTATAACGGGGCATGGCCAGCGGGGCAAGTGCGGGCAGGGTGCCAATCGCGAAAAGCGGCAGATGGGTGAATTTGGGCGTCCAGACGGGCAAATCGATTCGATTCACCGCAAAACGGACTCACATCACCGCGCGTTCATTGCCGCTTCACGCGCAACGGACTCTTGTGCGCGATTGAAGTGGCCCGTTGTTCCGTGGAGGGGACACCCCATGCTGACCTATATTGCCAAGCTTACGCGCGCCCGCCTGTCCTCGCTCGCGGTCGCCGCGCTGGTGCTGGGGCTTGGTGCCATTCCGGCCAGCGCGCAGGGGATCCAGTCGGTCGATCCCGATGCGGCGATCGATGCTGACCTGTCGCAGCCGGCGGCCACTGCCACGGCCGGCGCCACTTACACCTCGGCCACGCCCAGCACGCGCTATTCGCCCGCTTCGGAAGCGGTGTCGCAAGCCTATGCCGAGCCTTCGAGCGAGACCTACCCTGAACCCACCAGCGTGCCGGTGGGCTCCGCCGCCCCGGCTTCCCCGGTGGCGGGCGTTCCCGCCAGCCCGGCCACGCAAACCACCACTTACGCCCAGGACGACCTGATCGGCGCAGCCGAGGGCCTGTTCGGGCAAGGTGCCGAAGGGCTGGCACGGCTGATCCAGAACGTGCTGAAGGAACAGGGCGAGCCCAACGGCTATATCGTGGGCCGTGAAGGCGGCGGCGCGTTCATCCTGGGCGTACGCTATGGCTCGGGCACGCTGTATCACCGGATCGAGGGCAACATGCCGGTCTACTGGACCGGACCTTCGATCGGCCTCGATGTGGGCGCCAATGCCAGCAACACCTTCGTGCTGGTCTACAACCTCGAGGATACAGAGCAGCTCTATCACCGCTTCCCGGCAGGCGAGGGGCAGGCGTACTTCGTGGGCGGGTTCACCGCCAGCTACCTGCGCAAGGGCAACACCGTGCTGATCCCGATCCGGGTGGGCGCGGGCCTGCGGCTGGGGGTCAACGCGGGTTACATGCGGTTCAGCCGCGAACAGCGCTGGCTGCCGTTCTGAGCGGCCAATCCTGAACTGACTCGTGGAAATGCGCCTTCCGGGGCGCTTTCGCCCTTGCGATAGCGGCACGGCGGCGGCATGGACCGCCCCGCTATGCTGAACAATCTTGCCCAACAACCCGCCGATGCGCTGCTGGCGCTGATCAAGCTCTATGAAGCCGACCCCCGGTCCGACAAGATCGACCTGGGTGTGGGCGTCTATCGCACCGCAGACGGCGGCACCCCGGTGTTCGCCTGCATCAAGGCGGCCGAGCAACAGCTGGTGGATCAGCAGCCGACCAAGGCCTACCTGGGGCCGGAAGGCGACATGGGCTTTGTCCACGCGCTGATGCCGCACATCTTTGGCGGAACCGATCCGTCGCAAGGCGGCCGGATCGAAGGGATGCAGACCCCCGGCGGCACCGGCGCCGTGCGCCTGGCCATCGCGGTGGCCAAGCGCGCCGGCGTCACCCGCGTGCTGATGGGAACGCCCAGCTGGCCCAACCACGCGCAGATCATGGACGATACCGGCGTTGAGCTGGTGGCCTTTGCCCACTCCGCCGCCGATGGCAGCGCCAACATGGACGCGCTGCGCGCCGCCTTGCGCAATGCGGGGCCGACCGACGCGGTGCTGCTGCACGGCTGCTGCCACAACCCGACCGGGGTGGATTACTCGCCCGCGCAGTGGGACGAGATCGTGGCCCTGCTGGCCGAAACCGGCGTGCTGGCCATTGTCGACCTTGCCTACCAGGGCCTGGGCCTGGGCATGGACGAGGACGCCTATGGCGCGCGGCTGGTAGCAGCCAGGCTGCCCGAGGCGCTGATCGCCTATTCCTGTGACAAGAACTTCGGCCTCTATCGTGACCGGGTGGGCGCGCTGTACGTGCTGACGCCCGATGCCGACCAGACCACCCGCGCCTTGTCGAACGGCCACACGCTGGCCCGCGCCAGTTGGTCCATGCCGCCCGATCACGGTGCTGCCGCCGTACGGCTGGCGCTGAGCGACCCGGCGCTGACGCAGAGCTGGGCCGACGAGCTGGCTTCCATGCGCGCCCGCATCCGCCAGGTGCGCGAGAAGCTGGCCGCCAGTTCCAACGCGGGTTCGGTCAACCTGGCACCGCTGGGGCAGCAGCAGGGCATGTTCGCCATGCTGCCGCTGAGCAAGGAGCAGATCCAGGCGCTGCGCGACGATCACGGCATCTACATGGCCGGATCGGGCCGCATCAATGTGGCTGGCCTGACCATGGGCAATATCGACAAGTTCGTGAGCGCACTGGCCGCAGTTACCGCCTGATCGGCTGGAACGCGGAACGGCGTTTCCGATGCTGTGACCTTGCGCCGTAACCCTACGGGATTGCAGCGTTTTTGATCGACTGCGGGAGGCGCGATTGTGACCTTCCGTGAACGCCGGCAAGGGCGTGGCGGAATGGCAGCATCGACGGGATGGGCGGGCTTGTGCACAACTCATGGCTGTTGCCTGCCAGCGGGCGCAGGCTGTAGGAAAGCGCGCGACAAAGCGGCTTTCCCGGTTGCCGCTCACTCACCAGATCGTGCCCCGCTCTGCCTGCGGTAAATCGTTGATTTGGGGACAGTTACGGCAAGCGGTTGGCGAGCGCGGGCAACAGCGATACCATGCTTCCCGGGAATCAAAGGGGAGAGGCACGATGGTTGAGACCATGCATCGCGATTACGCTGCGCTTGTCGGTTGGACGGCGGAAGTTGCGGGGGACCGCATGACGCTGCGCCTGCAAGGGGTCACCAAGCCGCCGCCGCACCAGCCGGGCGATGTGCATTCCCAGTACTATTTCATGGATCGGCAGCAGGCGCTGCGGTTGGCCAATAACCTGTTCGAGATGCTGAACGAGAACAAGCCCGAAAGGTCGCGCCGCAGCCGCTTGGCTCGGATGTTTGGCTAGCGCCCGCCGCGGATGGCCAGCCTCAGGGCGCTTTTCCACCCTGAGGCTGGCCATCCGCTGCAGGTAACGCGCGACCACGTCGATCTCCAGGTTCACTTCGCCGCCCTGCCGCAGCTCGCCCAGCGTGGTGACTTCGGCAGTGTGCGGGATGATGTTGAGGCCGAACAACACCGATCCATCGGGCTGGTCCTTTAGCGAATTGACCGTCAGCGAAACGCCGTCGATGGTAATACTGCCCTTGGCGGCGATGAACGGGGCCAGTTCTTTGGGCGCCGCGATGGTGGCGCGCATCGAATCGCCTTCGGGCCGCCAGTCGTGCACGCGGCCCACGGCATCGACATGGCCGGTAACGATGTGGCCGCCCAGTTCGTCACCCAGTCGCAAGCTGGGTTCCAGGTTGAGCGCGCGGCCTTCGCACCACATGCCCTTGGCGGTGCGGCTGACTGTCTCTGCGCTGACATCCACCGCAAACCATGCGGCGCCCGGTTCTCCGCCGCGCCGGACCACGGTGAGGCACACGCCCGAGCAGGCGATGGAGGCGCCGATGGCGATGGTCGCCGGGTCCCACGGGCAGGCGATCTGCACACGCATGTCACCGCGCTGCTCCACGCTGGTGATCTGGCCGATGGCGGTGACGATGCCGGTAAACATGCGTTAGGTCCCCTGCGCCCAAGCGCGATAGATCAGCAGCATATCGCCGCCCAGCGCGCGCTGGTCAACGATGGCAAAGTGCGGTGGTGGCTCGCCGTCCACTGCCGCGCCCAGCGGGCCATAAGCAGGAATGCCCTCTCCCAGATCGTGCGGCGCGCGATAGAGGTGCAGTTCGTCCACCAGTCCGGCTTCAAGGAAAGCCGCCGCTGTTGCCGCGCCGCCTTCGACATAAAGGTATTGCATCGGCAGCAGGCTGGCGATGGCTTGCGGACTTACCAGCTTGCTCCACCCTGAAGGTGCCTCGCCGCGGGTCAGCACGAAGCGGCGCGGGGAAAGCTGCTCCAGCCCCGGCAGCCGCACATCCAGCCGGGGACTGTCGGCGCGCAGCGTGCCGCCGCCCACAACAATGCCTTCGGCCAAGGCGCGCTGGCGATGGACATGGGCGCGGGCCACGCTGCCGGTAATGGCCACCGGCTCGCCCGACAGCGGGCCGATGAAGCCATCGCGGCTGACGGCCAGTTTCAGCGTAACATGCGGGCGGCCCAGCCGGGTGCGGGTAAGGAAGCCGGCAAGGCTGGCGCGGCAGGCAGGATCATCCGCCAGCGTCACGGCAATATCGGCGGCACGCACCCTTGCGATGCCAGCGCCATCGGTGCGCGGATCGGGATCGCCGCAGCCGATCACAACGCGCGCCACGCCTGCGGCCGCCACCAGATCGGCGCAGCTTGGTCCGCGCGGCGACAGGTGGGCGCATGGCTCCAGCGTGACGTACAACGTGGCGCCCTTGGCTGCTGCGCCCGCCTGGGCCAGCGCCACGGCCTCGGCATGGGGGCGGCCACCGGGCATGGTCCAGCCGCGGCCAAGCACTATCCCGTCCTTGACCACGATCGCTGCCACGCCGGGGTTGGGTGCGCTTTGCGGGCGGGCGCGGGTGGCCAGGCTGGCGGCCATCGCCAGCCAGCGGTTATCCTCAACAGTCAGCGGGTCAGCCGTTGGCACCGGTTGCCTGGGCGCAGTATTCCTCGACCGACAGCAGCGCTTCGGCCGGCAGGTTATCGGGCCGGTTGGCTTCGGCTTCGGCTTCTACGCGGGCGCGTTCGGCCTCGGCCTCGGCTTCCAGCTTCTCGACATCGACGAAGGTTGCCCGGCCAAGCGATGCATAGACCTCGCGGCGCAGTTCCTCGCGTTCGGCCAGTCGCGCTTCAAGTTCGTCCTTCAGCTGCTGGTTAGCGCAGTTGGAGGCGATGATGTCGGCCTGGGTGCGGCTTTCGGCGAAAGTGGCGATCCAGGTGATCTCGGGCGGGCTTTCGGGCGCGCGGCCACCACCGGGGATGAACAGCGCCAGCAGCGTCCCGGTCAAGGCCACGGCCACGCCCAGCACCAGCCAGCGGTGGCGGTTTTCGCCACGCCATACATCCAGGAAATCGGTTACGGCCCGCCGCGGGGAGATGGAGCGGAAGAAGTCTCTCATGGCGTGCAGATAGGGGCTACTGGCAACAAGCGCAAATCAGCCGAACGCGGCATAAAGCTGGCGGCCGTGCTGCTTCAGCCAGCGGTCGGCTGCGGGGACGTCACCCTCGAAGATCGCCGCCAGCTGAGCATGGAATTGCGGGCTGTGGTTGAAGTGCGACAAGTGCGCCACTTCGTGCGCCACCACTGATCGGCGGACATGATCGGGCGCCATCACCAGCCGCCAGTTGATGCGGATGCAGCGTTCAGCCCCCTCAACCGGGCGCTCGCCGGAACAGCTGCCCCAGCGCCGCTGGGCACGGCTGAGGCTGAGGCGCGGGGTCGAAACGTCGGCGCGCGCGCAATAGAAGGCCAGGTCATCCGCCAGCAAGGCCAGTGCTTCATTTTCCAGCCAGCGGCGGACGCGGGTGGCGATGCTCTCATGCGGGCCACCCAATACCAGTCGCTCGCCGAGATGCAGCGCAGCCTTGCGCGGCGCTGTCGCCTGCCAGTCAACCGTCAGGTCAGTTCCGCGCCACGGCACGATGGAGCCGGGCGCAATGGCCAGCGCCTGCGGCACGCGGGCCAGCTGCCCGGCCAGCCAATCCTGCCGTGAACGGGCGAATTCCAGCGCTTCCCTGGTGCGGCCCCACGCGGGCATGGTCACGCGCACTTCGCTGCCATCGGGGGCCAGCCGCATGGTCAGGCGCTTGGCCGTGGGATGGCGGCGCACGGCCACGGGCAGCTTGCGGCCGGCAATCTCCACCTCCGGGTCGCGAGTGCTGCCGCGCAGCCAGTCGATCATGGCCGAACCCTCACGCGCGCTTCTTCCGCTTGCCGAACTTGGGGCGATCGCCCCAGTCGACCAGGTGATGTTCCAGCGGCCCGGCATCGACCTCGCTGATGCAGCGCCCGGCCACGCAGGCACCCGCCGCCTTCATCGCCGTGTCATCGCCGGTCAAAAGCGGGTGCCATTGCGGCAAGGGATCGCCATCGGCGCGGCGGCGATAGGCGCAGGTGGGCGGCAGCCACGGCACGCGGCGCACCAGTTCGGGCGTCAGCCGCAGGCAATCGGGGACGAAGGCCTTGCGGTGGCGATAGTTGGAGCATTGCCCGGTGCTGGTATCCAGCAGGCGGCAGGCGACGTTGGTCTCGGCCACTTCGCCGGTGTCTTCGTCTTCCAGCTTGTGCAGGCAGCAGCGCCCGCAGCCATCACACAGCGCTTCCCATTCGTCGCGGGCCAGCGCGTCGAGGGGGAGTTCCCAGAACTTGTCCCTCATCGCACCCATTGGCTAAGCTGCGCGGCAACGCCGTCAGCACTTTCGTCCACCGGCAGCAGCGCGATCGGATTGCCCTGCCGGTCCATCAGGTATGCGGCATTGGTGTGCTGCATCTTGTAGCCCACGTTGGCATCATCCGGCCCGCGCTCGTAATATACGCTAAAGGCGTCCGCCGCCTGCTTCACCGCTTCGGGCGTACCGGTCAGGCCGATCAGCTGCGGACCAAACCCGCGGGTATATTCGGCGATCTTGGCGGGCGTATCACGCTCCGGGTCGATCGAGATAAACAGCGGCACCACGTCCGCCGCGAGATCGGGGTTGTCGGCGGCCCAGGTGCGATAGCCCAGCATCATGCGATTGAGATCGAACGGGCACACGTCCGGGCACCAGGTATAGCCGAAATAGACCATCCGCCACTTGCCGTCGAAATCGGACCAGCGCACCGTCTCGCCCGCGCCG
>JAZKFK010000120.1:0-3190 GCA_040386475.1 Pseudomonadota bacterium
GGCCAGCAGCGGATGCGGATCGCGCCGCTCACCCATCACCAGCACTTGCGGCACGTGCCCGCAGGCCAGCGCATCGGTCAGCAGCCGCAGCCCTTCGGCCATGAACTGCCCGGCGGCCTTGCGGTGCTTCTTCTCGCGCAAGCTGCGCAAGTGTTTGACCGTGGGGTTGGAAAATCCGGTGATCTGGCGGCGCATGGCGGGTTCCCTAACGCAAGGCGTGGGGCTTGGCTATCGCGGGACCAGCGCCCGTGCCTGCAAGCTCAATCCTCGCCGAAGCCGCCTGCAACCATCGCCACCAGTTCGGCCAGCCGGTCATCCGCCGTCTCGCCTGAAACCACGATGTCGACGCTGTCACCCTTGGCGGCGCCCAGCATCATCAGGCCAAGGATTGATGCACCGCCAGCCTCGTGCCCGTCCTTGTGTACGCGTACGCGCACATCGGGCATCTGTGCCACCGCGCCCACGAACCGGGCCGAGGCGCGCGCGTGCAGGCCGCGCTTGTTGACGATCTCGACCGTCTGCCGTGCCTCGTCCAAAACTGTCTCTCCCCAACAGTGCCCGCCCGCTGTGATCGCGAAGGTGGCAGCAGCCGTTATGCGTCCTGGCCCAGAAATTCGGAAGCCAAAGTTATGTAGGTCCGTCCCGCATCGCGCGCGGCGCCGGCGGCGTGGGCCAGGTCCATGTCCTTGCGGGCACCCGCAAGGCGGATCAGCATGGGCAGGTTGATGCCGGCGATCACTTCGGTGCGCCCGCGTTCCAGCAGGCTGATGGCGAGGTTCGATGGCGTGCCGCCAAACAGGTCGGTCAGGATCACCGCGCCGCTACCGCTGTCGACCGCTTCGATCGCGGCGGCGATTTCCTCGCGCCGCAGTTCCATGTCGTCATTGGGGCCGATGCACACGGTGGCAATCTGCTCCTGCGCGCCGACCACGTGTTCCATGGCGTGGACGAATTCCTCGGCCAGGCGGCCGTGGGTAACCAGAATCATGCCGATCATTGGAAAATGCAACTCGCGAAGGGGGCAGGAATAGCGCAACCGCTACCCAGTGACTTCTCAGACGTTCTGTGTGTCATCAATGGGTTGCCATCAGGGGTTGGGTGAACCTTCGACCAGACCGGCCGCGCGGGAGCCCAGGTTGCGGTGCAGCACAGTGGGCGAAAACCCGCCGCCACGCAAGGCCTCGGCCATCCGTTCCGCCGTATAGACCGATCGATGGCGGCCGCCGGTGCAGCCAAAGGCAATGTTGACATAGCTTTTTCCCTGCCGCGCATATTCGGGCAGCAGTTCCAGCAGCAGATCGCGGATTTTGCCGAAAGCCGAGACAAACAAGGGGTTGGCGGCGATATGATCGGCTACCGGCTGGTCCAGCCCGGTCAGTTCGGCCAGCCCCGGCTGCCAGTGCGGATTGTCGAGGAAGCGCATGTCGAACACCAGATCGGTGGCGGGCGGCATGCCGCGGGCAAAACCGAAGCTGGACACGGTGATGGTCATGCCTTGCGGCGCGGTCTGGCTGAACTGCGCACGGATCGTCTGCTTCAGGTCGTTTGTCGTAAAGTCGGTAGTGTCGATCAGCACTTCGGCCCAGCGGCGCAGCGGGCTGAGCAGTTCCCGCTCGGCCTTGATGCCCGCCGGCACCGGCATGTCCTGCGCCAGGTAATGCCGCCGCCGCGTTTCGTCGAACCGGCGCGCCAGTTCATGCCCGGCGCAATCGAGGAACAGCGTGGTGATTTCAAGGTCAGGCCGGGCGGACAGCAGCTTGACCCGCTCGATAATGTCGGCCGGCACAAATCCGCGCGTGCGGCAATCGAAGCCAATGGCCAGCGGGTGGTGGCCAGCGCCTTTACCCGCGCCACCGCCGATCAACCGGTCCAGCAGGCGGATGGGGAAGTTGTCGATCGATTCCCAGCCCAGGTCCTCCAGCTCGCGCAGCGCGGTGCTTTTGCCCGCGCCCAGCATGCCAGTGACCAGCAGCACGCGCTGGCGGGCCGGAGCGTCGGGGGCAGGAACGACAGCGAGTGTGGAATCGTCAGGCATTACTCACGGAAATGCGCTTAGCGGATGCAAAAGGGAAGGGCTTATGGCCTTCGGGCGTGCAGCCGCACCGCCCACTCGGCGCGGAGCGGGAGGGCAGGAGTATCGGGATAGAGTGCCAGCAGGGGCACGGTAACGCCGCCCAGCGAGGCGCTGTCCGCCTGTTCCACATAGCGCGGTGCAGCAGGATCAAGCCGCAGCACCAGCCCCACCGGACCTTGCGTGCAGGGCAGCGTGACAAGGCCCACGTTGCGCACCTCGATCAGCCCTGTGGTATGCGGCGGCGGCATGGCCCACAGCGCGCCATCGCGCAGCTCCAGCGCTAC
The DNA here is from genome assembly GCA_040386475.1 of Pseudomonadota bacterium. GTDB lineage: Bacteria > Pseudomonadota > Alphaproteobacteria > Sphingomonadales > Sphingomonadaceae > Alteraurantiacibacter. The sequence continues at coordinate 2,359 of JAZKFK010000120.1, forward strand.
GCCATCATCGCCCACCAGCACCGCCCCGCGATCGATTAGTGCCAGCGCCAGTGAGGTCTTGCCGCTGCCGGGTTCGCCTTCGATCAGCACGACCACGCCATCGACCAGCACGCCGGTCGCCTGGTGGAGCAACATCACGAGACTCCCGGAAGATCGAGCACCAGGCACGCGCCCGGCTGGCCATCGGAGCGGTCGCCCACATGAAGCGAACCCGCGTGGGCCTCGGCGATGGCGCGGGCGATGGCGAGGCCCAGGCCAGAGTGGTGGCCGAACCCTTCCGCATCGGGCCGGTCGGAATGGAACCGGCGGAACACCTGCTCGCGCTTGTCCGGCGCAATGCCCGGGCCTTGGTCGCTGACCGAGGCGATTACCCGGTCGCCCACCCGCTCGACCCGCACGGTCACCTCGCCGTCCTCGGGCGAAAACGAGATGGCGTTGTCGAGCAGGTTGCTGGCGATGCGTTCCAGCCGCAAGGCCACGCCCATCACCACGTAAGGCCCCGGCCCGGTGACCAGCACCATGCGCCGTCCCTGGTTCAGTCCGCGCTCCTCGCGCGCGGCGATCAGCCGTTCCAGCATCCGCGCCATGTCCACCGCTTCAAACCGGGCGCGGCTGATCTCGGCATCGATGCGGCTGGCTTCGGAAATGTCGGACACCAGCCGGTCGATCCGCAGCACATCGTGCGCGGCCACTTCGATCAGCTGCGCGCGCAGCGCCTCGTCCTTCACCACCGCCAGGCTTTCGGTAGCGCTGCGCAGGCTGGCGAGCGGGTTCTTGATCTCGTGCGCCACGTCGGCGGCGAAGCTTTCCACCGCGTCGATCCGGTGGCGCA
>JAZKFK010000121.1:0-3397 GCA_040386475.1 Pseudomonadota bacterium
TCGGCGTGTCATCGTCGACATCCAGCGCCAGCGTCCCGTCAACCGTGTCGCCGTCGCCGTCGGTCACCTGGTAGCTCAGCGTGAACCCCTGGTTGTTCTCGCCCTGCACCAGCGCATGGTCGATCGCCGCGTTCTGGGTCACCGTATAGGCCCCCGTCGCGGTGTTCAGCGTCACCGTGATCACCGTCGTCGTGCCCTGCTTGATCAGCAGGTTGTCGCCCGACAGCTCGTAGCTGAACCCCTCGGGCGCACCCGTCGTCAGCCACGCGATCGCTCCGCCGTCGGCACCAAAATCGTGCCCCAGCGTGCCCGACGTGTTCGCCGTGTCCGGATCGACGTCGCCCGTACCCCCGGCAATGCCGCCCGTCTCGGTCTCGTCGTCCAGCTGCACCAGCCCGTTCGCCGAGACCGTCGGCGTGTCATCGTCGACATCCAGCGCCAGCGTCCCGTCAACCGTGTCGCCGTCCTGATCAGTAACGCTGTAGCCGACACTGAAGCTGGTATTGTTTTCGTCACCAAGCGCTGCATGGTCGATCGCTGCATTCTGGACGACGGTGTAGTCGCCAGTAGCGTCATCGAGCGTGATGGTCATCACCAGCAGGCCGCCCTGGCGGATCTCAAGCAAGCCGGGGTTGACCACAGTGGGATCGAACCCGGCCGGCAAGGTGAACGAGGTCAGGGACCTCACCAGTGGCCCGTCGCCGCCCGAACCGGCCAGCGTGCCGGTCAGGTTGACCGCGTCGGCATCGTCGCCCGTGCCGCCGGCGATGCCGCCAGCCAAGGCATCGTCGTCGAGCTGGACAAGGCCATTCTCGCCGGTAACTGGCCGCGCATCATCGATTGCGATTGTCAGTGTGCTGGTGGCGGGATCGCCGTCGCCATCAGTGATGGTATATGTGAAGACATCGCTGACGCCTCCCTTCGTGCCCGGATTCCGGGCGTAGCTGTACGATCCATCAGCTTTCAGCGTCAGCACGCCGTACTGGCCGGTAGTTGTTCCATCCACGGCACCCGCACCGCCAAAACCGCTGATTGCAGTGACCGCTGCGCCATCTGCACCCACAGTATCCGCGCCGGTGTCGCCATCGCCGCTATCGCCAACTGCGGCATCGGTGATGACATTGCCGGTTACCGGGCCATACTCACCCGCTGCGATCGCATCGGTATCAGCAACCGCGACCGGACTGTCATCGACGATCGTGATGGTCAGCGAATCGCTGGCGGAATCACCATCGAGATCGGTTACCGTAATCGGGAAAACCACCGTGGTGCCGTTAGTATTCAGCGTGTTATCGCCGAGAGTGTAGGTGTAAGTTATCGAGCCTACGCCAGTGGCGGGGTTATAGGAGTAGGACGTAATCACCAGCGTGCCGGTGGCATCGCTGAAGACCTGCTGTGGCAGTGCCCCGGGGGTAACTGTCGTGCCACTGATCGTCAGGCTGGCAACACCATCAGGGGAATTGAAGGTGATCGTGCCGGTGGTGCTTTCTGCATTACCATCGAAAGCCGATCCGGCGGGCTCGTCCCCGCGTCCCGGCAGATGCGGTTCGCGCACCACGGTTCCATCGCCAGTTTCGGGCACGAACGTGATTACGGCCGGAGAATCAGCGATCGTGATAGTCAGCGTTGCGCTGGAAGTGCTGCCATCCTGGTCAACGATACCATAGGTAAAGGCTTCCGAGACCCCGCCCGGCGTGTTGGGGCCACGGTCATAGGTGTAGGTGCCGTTGGCGTTGATGGTGAGGGTACCATACTGGCCCTGGACCGTTCCGCCTGCCGCAACCGACGTCTCTCCACGACCAAAGGTCGTTACACCCGCACCGGCGGGAAAGTTATCGGCGCCGCTGATGTCGTTGCTCAACACGTTGCCGCTGATCGGCGCTTGCGAACCGGCGGGAACAGTGGCGCTGTCGTTGACGCCAATCGGGCCATCGTCAACAATGCCGATACGCAAGGTGGCAGTGGCAATGTCACCATCGGTATCAGTGATGGTTGCCGTGAACAGATCCGTCTGCGCGGTGGTCGTGTTGTCCGTCAGGATATAATCGTAGCCGATCCGGCCGGGCTCGATGCTGGTAATGACCAGACGCCCCAGGGCCGAGGTAAATGGATGCAGCCTGCGTGCCGGCTGGCTCACTACCGCGTGCCGGCAGGCCCTCTTCGTCAACCACATCTTCAGCGTTGACCACCGAGACGCCGGAACCGTCCACCTCGATACCGATTTCGGGCTCCTCGTCCTTGGCGGCCGGGATAATCTCCCGTTCCTCAACAATTGGACGAGACAACTCGGTGTATGGCAGCAGGTTGCCAATGTCGAAAGCGGCCTGGATTTCACCAGGGTCGGTGAAGAAATTGCCGCCGGAGCTTTGCGGCGCGCCTGCTGCCGGTTCTGGCTCATTACCCAGCAACAAGGCGGCAAGGTTGGCCGGCGGCACCGCGGTTTCACCCACCACCAGCTGCGGCAGGATGATCGCCCCATCGGGAACCACAATCCGGCGCCCGTCAGCAAGGATGATCACGAGATCGCGGCCATCGGCCACGACCTGATCGATCACGGCATCAGCGGGTAAGGTTACGGTGTTGCCGGGACCGGCAGCGATCGTGATTGCAGGCGCCGCTGCTGGCGCGCCTGGCCCGTCTGCCAATTGACCCTGCATCATGGCCGCATCGGCAGGCTCGGCGGCAGAGTTCCTCGAATCGGACCCTTGAAAATCAGTCATCGCAATCGTCCCCAAAATCGGGCGCAATCACATTAACCGAGGAAGGACTTCCGATGGGCGATCCATACTTGTTTTAACATCGGCGCCTCGGAGCTCGGGCTCTGTGATGCGCAATGTCACTTTAAGAGCACCAAGTGTTGGCCTTTTCAACAGACTAGAGTCTATCTGAATCAATTAGCCCTGCGGCCCAACGCAGCGTTGCGCAACGGCATATCGGATTTTCTGACTTTTATTCAGTGCTTTGCTGCATACATTTTCAGCCATGCCGCCATTTCTTCGTCGCAGCCAACCTGACCCTCCCGACAAAGAGTTCCATTCGGAGACGGTCTTGGAAGATGTGTAAAAGTTGTCGTTGCTGGGACTCACAACAGATTACCCAACCGAGTCGCGCACTACGTATATTCCCTAGTCCGGCAGCATTCGCGGGCAAGCAAGTGCCGGAGATAAGCAATTTGTTTAGAACTTTGCCTCATGGCAGGTCCCAAGATGGAGGAGGATGTCTTGGGAAGTACAAACCGCACGACTCAAAGCGATTCTGACCGTCGCAAGCTGATCGCCGCGCGCAGCGCGCTGACGCTCGCGGGAAAGCTCGCAGCCTCGGAGGGTGAAGCAGGTGCTGGCCTTGATGCCATCATCCGCAACATCTCGGCCACCGGCGTGTTGCTGGAGACCAGTGC
>JAZKFK010000122.1:0-12189 GCA_040386475.1 Pseudomonadota bacterium
GGACCTGCCAGGAAACGGCAGTTGCGACCAACCACCTCTTCCACCGCATAACCGGTGAGGTCCACGAACGCCTGGTTACACGCAACGATGGGATTATCGGCCAAACGCGGATTGCTGACCACCGAGGCGATGGGCGAGGCCGCAATCAGATCGGCAACCCACGGAGCGGGGCGGATATCGAGAGCTTGTCCCACCCGGCGATCAATAGCCGCCAGTTCACGGTTTGGCCATAGCTGCATTGCGCCTTTCGGGGAGCAAAGATGAAGACGCGCGATATTGACGGGCCTTCTGCGCCGTCCGATATGATAAGCACTGTGCTGTCTCAAAAAACCCGCTACGCCATCAGGGCCATGCAGCATCTGGCGGATCATTATGGTCACGCCCCGGTGCAGATGGCGCAGATTGCCGAAGAGCAGAAGATTCCCGCCAACTTCCTGACGGTAATCCTGTCAGAACTGGTCCGCTTCGGCCTGGTCGAATCGCAGCGCGGGCCTGATGGCGGCTATCGCCTGGCGCTGTCACCCATCGATATCAGCTATGGTGACCTGATCCGCATTATGCGCGGATCGCTGGCGCTGGTGCCCTGTGCCAGCCGGTTCGCGCATGAGAAGTGCAAGAATTGCCTGGAAGAAGGCGATTGCCGGACGCGCGCGCTGATGCTGGAAGTCCGTGATCGCACGGCAGATATCCTTGATTCGATTCGCTTGTCTGACAAGATTGAGTTGGAGCCGCCGTTCGGTGATGGTGATCCTGGCATCCTGTCCTGACACGGCCGCGCTGCGGTCATTCCCAATCCAGACTTGCTCCCGGCCATGATTTTCTTGTCGCCTGCCTCATTGTCAACAAATTGAGTTGAGATTAGAGCGCGTCCACGGCAGAGGGCCGCAGGCGAACAAGGATTGAAGTATGTCGAGGGATCACAAGCCATCCACAGATCCTGCCTGGTACCGGGCTGAAGCATTGGGTCTGGTGACGGAGGCGCTTTCACGCCTGCGTTATGGCGCCATCCAGCTGACCGTCCACGACGGCAAGGTGCTGCAGATCGACGTTACCGAAAAGAAGCGCCTGGGCGACTGATCCGACCACGGACAGCCGACAGGCGACTATTCAATACATACCCCACCTCCCCAGGAGCCGCACACCGTGCCAGCGGATGCATGCTCGCTTGAGAAAGCGATACTATGACCAATGCCATCTTCCGCGCCGCGCTGCTGACCACGGCTGCGCTGCTTCCCGCCATTCCCGCCTACGCCCAGGATGCCACCGCACCCGCAGAAGTGGCCACCGTGGCTGCCGCCGCTGCTGCTGACGATGACGCGATCATCGTCACCGCCCGCCGCCGCGAGGAGCAATCGCAGGATATTCCGCTGGCGATCAGCGTGGTTGGCGGTGAACAACTGGACAACACCGGCTCGTTCAACGTTGGCCGCCTGCAGCAGTTGACCCCCACGGTGCAGTATTTCAGCTCCAACCCCCGCAACACCTCGCTGTCGATCCGCGGCATCGGCGCGCCGTTCGGCCTGACCAATGACGGGTTCGAGCAGGGCGTGGGCATCTATGTCGACGACATCTATTACTCGCGCGTCGCCTCGGCCACGTTCGATTTCCTGGACGTGGCGCAAATCGAAGTGCTGCGCGGACCGCAAGGCACGCTGTACGGCAAGAACACCACTGCCGGCGCAATCAACATCCAGACCAACCAGCCCAGCTTCACGCTGGAAGGACGCGCCGAAGTGACCGTGGGCAACCTTGGGTTCAAGCAGCTTAAGGCGGCCATCTCCGGGCCGTTGGCCGAAAACGTGGCCGCGCGTTTTGCGGTATCCGGCACCAGCCGCCGGGGCACGCTGTTCAACGTGGCCAGCGGTACCTTCATCAACGAGCAGGACAATATCGGTCTGCGCGGGCAGGTGCTGTGGCAGCCGTCCGCTACGCTGGACGTGACCCTGTCGGGCGATTTCTCCACCCAGAACCCGGAATGCTGCGGCAGCGTCTATGTTCGCACCGGGGCCACCCAGCGCCCGCTCAACCGCCAGTATGAAGCACTGGCCGACGCGCAAGGCTACGAAGTCGTCAGCCGCAATCCGTTCGACCGCCTGACCGACGTCGACGCTGACCTCAGCGCCGGCAACAAGATCGGCGGCCTGGGCTTGCGCGCCCAATGGGAGCTTGGCGATGGCACGCTGACCAGCGTTTCGGCATGGCGCTTCTGGGATTGGGTCCCGGCCAATGATCGCGACTTCACCGGCCTGCCGATCACCACCCGCTCGCAGAACCCCAGCCAGCAGGACCAGTTCACGCAGGAGCTGCGGTACAATTACTCTGCGGGGTCGATAGATGCCGTCGTGGGCCTGTTCGGCTTTCACCAGAAAGTACGCACACAGGGTACTGAAAGCCTGGGATCGGCCGCCAGCCGCTGGCTGCTCAACCCCGGCAACGTGGCCCCCGGCGCAACCGGCTGCGCCACGCTGACCACGCTGGCCTGCGATCCCTCCGTGCTCGACGGCGTGGTAGCCTTCAACGATATCCAGCTGGACAACACCAGTGCCGCGCTGTTCGGCCAGGTCAGCTGGGAAGTCTCCCCCGGCCTCACCCTGCAACCTGGCGTGCGCCTGAACTGGGACAAGAAGGACGGGCTGTACGAACGCCGCGTGTTCGACGGGCAAGGCAATGCCGTGCTGTTCCGCGATGCCAATGGCAACCTGATCACCAACCCGCGCGTGGTGGCCCAACGCGATGCGCTGACCCCGCAGCGCATCGAGCCGTCCTTCGCCGACTGGAACTTCAGCTATGATTTTACCGCCAGCTACCAGATTTCCGGTGGCGTGCTGGGCTATGCGACCTATGCAAAGAGCTTCAAGTCGGGCGGCATCAACCTGAACGGCGTGCCTAACGATGCGCAGGGCAATCCGCAGATCGCAGTAGGCGCGATCCGGCCCGAATCGGTCAATCACTACGAACTGGGCCTGAAGACCGAACTTCCGGGCCGGCTGGGCGTATTCAACCTGGCCGCGTTCCGCACCGATATCGGCGATTACCAGGCGCTGGTGAATGCCGGGCAGGTCAGCACCACGCGCGGCTACCTGGCCAATGCCGAGAAGGTCCGCACGCAAGGGATCGAGGCGGACCTTAACATCCGCCCCAGCGACCGCTTCCGGGCCTATATCAACGCAGCCTATACCGATGCCAAGTACGTGCGCTTCACCGGCGCACCCTGCCCGCCCGAACTGTCTGGCGGTGGCACCGGGGCGGTGATTGCTGCTCCCGGCACGCCGGGTAACAGCCCGACCAGCTGCGACATCTCCGGCCAGCGCATTGCCGGCGTATCGAAGTGGAGCCTGTCATACGGCGGCGAATATAACGTGCCGACCACCGTGCTGGGCGCGCCGGGCGAAGTCTATGCCGGGTTCGATGGCAATCTGCGGTCGCGCTTCTCGTCCAACCCCTCGCCTTCGGCCTACACCTGGATCGACGGCTATTCGCTGGCCAACTTCCGGCTGGGCTTCCGCACCGATGACGGGCTCAACGTGTTTGCCTGGGTGCGCAATGCCTTCGACGAAGAATTCTTCGAATTGCTCAGCGTCGCGCCGGGCAGCACGGGCCTGATTGCCGGGCAGCCTGGTGATCCGCGCACTTATGGCCTTACTCTTGCCCACAACTTCTGATGAAGACACGATCACAACAGGGAATCTAAGTGCATGATCGAACTGGCCGACATTACCATTTACCATTTGCTGCCGTTTATCGCGGTGGGCTTTGCGGCGCAGATGGTGGACGGGGCCCTGGGGATGGCTTTCGGTGTCATTTCCCAGACCCTGCTGGTCAGCTTGCTGGGGGTCCCCCCGGCGGCTGCGTCGGCCAGCGTTCATGTGGTGGAGATGTTCACCACCAGCGCCTCAGGGGCCAGCCATATCGCACATCGCAATATCGACTGGGCCTTGTTCCGCCGCCTGGTGCCGTTCGGTATCCTGGGCGGCGTAACCGGCGCTTACCTGCTGTCGAGCGTGGATGCATCGGTCGCCCGGCCATTCGTGATGATGTACCTCACGGGCATCGGCTTCTATCTGCTGTATAAGGCCGTCCGCCACACCACACCGCACGTCAAGGACCCCAACTATACCGCGCCGCTGGCCGCCGTCGGCGGGTTCCTTGATGCTGCAGGCGGCGGCGGTTGGGGCCCGGTGGTAACCAGCAACCTGCTGGTCCAAGGCAGCGATCCGCGCAAGACCATCGGCACCGTCAACACCGCAGAGTTCCTGATCACCACGTCGATCTCCATCGCGTTCATCGCCACCATCGGGCTTGAGGCATTCACTGTAGCGACCGTCGGCCTGATCATCGGCGGAGTCGCGGCGGCACCGTTCGGGGCCATCTTCGCCAAGCGAATCCCTCCGCGGGTGCTGCTGTTCGCGGTCTCCGTGGTGCTGATCGCAACCAGCGTTTATTCGATCATCCGGGCTTGGCCGATTATCTGATGGTCAGGCCTGATCGGGCAACGCTGGCGGTGCTGCCAGATCAACCGAAAATGGTATTCGCTTGGCAGAGTTCCTAATTGGAGCCGGAGTCACGCAAGACCAGTTGATCGGACGTCGGGTCATAACGCAGGTCAATCCCTGCATCCCTCACCTGCCGCAAGGGCACGAACTCCTGCCAGGAACGGGGCGGGCGAAGGCCCTCAGGAAATAGTCCGGACATCTCGGCCGTCGACACGTAAACGCGGGCACCTTCCTCGATGCGGACGGTGAGCTGGCCAAGGGGTCGCTCGTTGAACGTCACCGTCTTGCTGATTTGCAGGGTATCATCCATGTCGCCGGGACCTGCGATGTCGAAATTGACCGGCATGATCCCGTTTGCTGGCGGGCTGGCCGTTGCAGCAGTCATCGAGGGAGCGCGTGTTTCGGGGCTGGGATCCGGGGCGAGCGCCGCAAGCGGCATGCCTGGCATTACGCCGGTCGAGGTCGGCAAGGGTTGCGCCAAAGCCAGGTCACCAACCGGTGTTTCCTGCTGATGGAGCAGTATCTGGGCAGACGCATCACCTGGAGCGCGCGGCCAGATGGCGGGCAATTCGATCAGTTGCACCCGGACCGGATAGGCCGATCCGCGAGCGAAAAACGTTTCGTAGACCGGAAAGTAGATTGCGGCGGCAAATGTCGCAGCAATCGGCGAAATCGCCAGTCCTGCCCAGGCGAAACTCTTCAATAATGCAGCAGATGCCCGTTTCATGCCGCCAGCTACCGATTGCCTTTAATAATCGTGCGGCAATCATAACGCATGGCAGCGCATGGTCCAGTGGACATTCTTTGCGCCGCGGCGAAGGTACTGCACCTCATGGTGCGGTCGGGCATTCTTCCTTACCTGCCCGTTAACTCAACCTGTCGACGAAATCTATCGGACCTTGGTTGCAGATGGCAGGAATGTCATCGGCCCAAACCCCGGCTATGCGCCTTTCCTGCAAGGCAGTTATCGCCATCGTTCTGGCGAGCGCTTCCGTTTGCGGTCTGCAAAACCAAGCCTTTGCGGCCAGCTTTGCAGGGATCGGTGAGCGCTGCACAACGGCGGCTGAATTCATCCCGGCGGCTGGTGCCCCCGAAGTCGCCGGCACCATGATCAGCAAGTCAGAGGCAATCCTTGGCGGCACGGAAAGTGCGCTGGACCGGATCATGAACCAGCAAGCCGGGCTTGCCGTGCCCAAGGGCCATGCGATGTGGAGCTCGCGAGACAGCATCATGGCTGCGCCTTCCGGATGCGGCAGCACCGGTCTCCTCCTGCCTTCGGTCCTGCAATCAAGCGTGTCCCCTTCCATGCCATCAACATTGGCCATGACGATCACCGCAAGTCCCGCACCGGCGAGCGACGAGAGCTTCCTCGCGACCAGCCGGATCGCCATCAGCAACACATCGTTCTCACGCACCTGGGAGCGTGTTTCAGAGGCGCCGATCTCGGCCAGCCAGACGCAAAGTCTGGTGGGGGGCGAAAGCGCTATGGATGTCGGGAAGCTGCAGTCCGTCAATCGGTGGGTAAACCGCAATATCGCTTATGGCGAAGATCGGGCAATTTGGTCGCAGCGTGATTATTGGGCGACCGCTCAGGAGACGATCAACCGGCGGCGGGGCGATTGCGAAGACCTGGCCATCCTGAAATACCACATGCTGGTGGCGCTCGGCGTCAACCCTGACGATCTGTACCTTACCCTGGCGCGCGATCTGGCGCGTAACGCAGACCACGCAGTCCTGATTGTGCGACAGGCAGGCACCTTCTACCTCCTCGACAATTCAACCGACGCAATCCTGCCGGCCAATGTTGCGTACGATTATCGGCCCACGCTCAGCTTCAACAGCCGATCGGCGTGGATCCACGGATCGGTCAACCGCCGCAGCCAGCAAGCTTCTGCCAGTTACCTTTCGGTCAGCGCCACGCCCAGTCCGCGGGTGATCGGCTTGAGCAGGTAAGACAGGATGCTCTTGCGCCCGGTGATGATCTCGACATCCGTCACCATGCCAGGAACAATCGGATAGCGCCGGCCGTGTGACTGCACGAAGGCTGTCTCCGTTTCCACCAGCACGCGATAATAGGCCTGGCGTTCAACCTCGTCGTAAATGCTGTCAGCGGAGATTTCGATCACGCGTCCGCGCAAGCCACCATAGGTGGCAAAATCGAATGCGGTGACCTTGACATTGGCCGCATCGCCCACAGCCACAAAGCCGATATCGCGGGGATTTACGCGGGTTTCCACCAACAGCCGGTCGCCCACAGGCACCACTTGCATGATCGTTTCCCCGGCAGCCACTACGCCGCCCACAGTGGTTACCTGCACGTTACTCACCACGCCGGTGGCCGGGGCGCGCAGCTCATTGCGATTGAGCCGCGCTTCGGCTCCGCGAATGGTCTCCTGATTGACCGCCATGCGCGTGGTCACTTCGCTGCGTTCATCGAGCGCCTGCTGCCGGAAATCCAGCCGGGTTGACTGTAAATCGGCCTGCGCCTCGGAAATCGAGGCAGACGCGCGCGCAGCGGCCTGGCGCGCTGCGGCCAGACGCCCCCGCACGTCCACCAGCTCGCGCTGCGCCGTCAGCAATTCGGTTTGCGGCACGATACCGCGTTGCGCCAGGGGCTCCAGCATCTGCACCTGTTGCTGCGCCAGATCCACGCTCTGCTCCAGCGACGAAGCCGTAGCTTCGGCTTCCCGCAGATCGCGGCGACGCTGTTCCACTGCCGCACCCAGGGCAGCTTCCCGGCTGCGCGCTGTTGCCACGCGGGCCTGCTGCAGCCGTCGCTCTTCGAAACAGACCGTACCGACAGCACAACCAATGGCCGCCCCGCTGGCCTCGCCCGAAAGTCGATCCGCGCGCGCAGCCAGACGCTCGTTCTCTGCCTGCAGCTGCCCAAGTTCGGAATCCGCCGTCGCGTCATCCAGCCGGACGAGGATTTGCCCTTGCTGCACCCGTTCACCGCTGCGGACAAGAATCTCGGACACCACCGACTGCTCGGCCGCCTGCACCAGTTGCGCCTGGCTGGATGGAATGACCCGGCCGGTTCCACGGGTAATCTCGTCCACTTGCGCAATGCTGGACCACAGCAGCAACAAACCCAGCGACACCGCTGAAATCGCGATCAGCTTGTGGCTCGCATCCCAACTGGCAAAACGATCCTTCCAGCTCACGAAGTCGGTTCTCCAGCGGGGCCGGTATAAGTGATATCGTGCGTCGTCGCCGCGTCCCTGCTCTGGGTGCGCAGCGAAGCATTATAGGTTGCGCTGGCGTTGCCGGGATCGGGAATGGTCAGGCGCCACGCCTTGTTGGGATCGATCCGACCGCCAAGGTCATTGTCGGCGCGCCGGTCTGTCGGATCGCGCGGCTCGTAACTGCCCAGACCGGCCAGCTCGACCGTTGCGTCATCGGGCAGGAGTTCCTCGTCAAACCGGGCGAGGTCGATCTGGGGAATCTGTTCGCGAGCGGCCCAACGTGCGCTGAAGCTGGCCATGCGGCCGCCGCTGCCGGGAAAGCGATAGAAGATGTGCCGCCCGATTTGCGTCACCTTGCCCAGCGTATAGGCCCAGCGCGGCAGCACGTAATCAGCATGATAATGGGTGGCCGACCCGACCGAGCGTTCCACGAACCCAGCCAGGGCCGCCTCCGCCACTTCGCGCGATTGGCGCCATTGCAGGGCCATAGGCGCGCGCTGCAGCGACCCGTCGCAGACGAAGCTGAACTGGCATACCGGCCGATCCCAACCTTCATACACCACGCCGCAAACCGTCGACGGATAAGCGGGATGCCGCAGACGGTTGAGCACAACCTGGGCAACCCCGCGCTTGCCCGTCAACGGCTCGTTGGCGGCCTCGTAATAGATTGCCTGCGTCAGGCAGGTGAGCGCCGTGGCATAGGCCGGCGAGGACTTGGAAATGGCCCTGAAGCCGCTCATCGCCTCGACCGGAACAGTTGTAAACGGGATCGCGGCATTCAACTGTTCAGCTGTTTCGCCGATGTCGAGGATCTTGGCGTTGTCGTTTGTGGTCAGCGCCGCCAGGCGCTGCCAGCGCGCTTGCGCCGCTACATCGCTGCTGCGCGCTTCTGCCGTCTGGTCCGAAAATCGCGCCGGCGCGCCAAGCGACATCAGCAGCAAGCCCCCGACGACCGACCGCAGCACGAAAGACTTCGCGCGCGTATGCATCAGAAACCCATCAAACTTCATTGTACCCACCCGTCGTGCCGAACACCTTGAGAAAGGATCTGGTTCTTGGGGCCGTCGGCAATAATTCGGCCCTGATCCATCACGATGATTCGATCACATAGGGCAAACAGCGCGGGGCGATGGGTCGAAACGATGAGTGTCTGGTTATCGGACAAAGTGGACTGCAATCGTTCCACCAGCATCTTTTCAGACTGGCTATCCATCGCGCCCGTCGGTTCATCGAGGAACAGCAGATCGCACGGGGTGACCAGCGCGCGGGCCAACGAAAGAAAGGCGCGTTGCCCGCCGGACAGCTGTCGGCCCTGCTCGCCAACCTGGCGCTCAACCCCGGTCGCACCCTTGGCCAGATAGTCTCCGGCGCCGCTGATAGTCAGCGCGGCGATAATGTCCTGATCGCTGGCACCCGGCTTGGCCATCGCCAGGTTATCACGGATGGAGCCAGTGAAGAGGTTGGCATCCTGACCGACGAAACGGAACGCCTGGCGCAACTCAACCGGACGAAACTGCCGGCTGTCGATGCCATTGATCTGCATCGCGCCGTCGGTCGGTTCGTACAGGCCGCACAGGATGCGCCCCAGGGTCGACTTGCCCGATGCCACGCGGCCGATGATGGCAATCCGCTCGCCCGGCGCAATGTCGAGCGACAGCCGGTCAAGGGCCGCAGCCTCGGTATCGGGATAAGCGAAGCTCAGATTGTCGAACTTGACCGAGTAGCCGCTGCCGGACCGCACCGGCAGCGACATGGAGCCACTTTGGCGTTCGTCTGCTTTGCCGAACAGGTCTTCGATGGACGCGAGCGCTTCGTAAGCTTGCCTTCCGCGGGTCAGCAGGAAAGCCATCTGCGCTGCCGGGCCCAGCGAGCGGGCGGCGAGCATCACGATGGCAATAATTGCCCCCATCGTGATGTCACCCGCCGCAAACAGGTAATACCCGCCGATGACAAGGGCGACGCTGGTGAATTGCTGGAAAGTGGAAGACAGCGCCACTGCGTAGGCATTGATCCGCTTCAGCCGCAGTTGCGACGAGCTGCCGACTTCTGCCAGGGCGGTCCACCGGCCCAGCATGCTGCGTTCGCCCGAAACGCTCTTGAGCGTTTCAAGACCGGCGACGGATTCCACCAGCATCGTCTGCTGCAAGCCGTGATCTGCCTGCGCATCGCGGGCCGCCTCGACGACCATCTTCTGCAGGCGAAACCCTGCCACCGCCATGACCACCATGGCCAACAGCGGCACAAGGGCAAGCCAGCCGGCAATGATGGCAATCACGCCGATGAACAGGACAAGGAACGCGATATCGACGATCGTCACGATGGTGGTGGAGGCAAAGAAATCACGCACCACGGCATATTCGCTGACCCGCGCGGCCAGGCCGCCAGTGCTGCCTCGCCGTTCGTTCAGTGGCATGGTCAGAATGCGGCTGAAGATCTTCTGCGACAACCGCAGGTCCAGCCGCTTGCCTATCGTATCGACCACAGTCGTACGGGCCGTACGCAAGGCGTACTCCAGCGCGAACGACAGGATAACCCCAGTTCCCAGAACCCACAGAGTGGCTTCGGCCTGGTTGGGCAGCACCCGGTCATATACGTTCATCGAGAACAGCGGCAGGGCCAGTGCCAACAGGTTGATGAGCAGCGATGCCAGCAGCACGGGTCGGAAAGCCCGCCGTTCCTTGCGCAATTCGGACCAGAACCAGTGGCCCCGCGCCTTCACATGCCACGGGGCCGATTGTTCACGCAGCACATCGGGATTGCCGGCAACGGTAATCAATTCACCCGCAAACTCGGGATCGACGTCGGTCAACGGTACCCATTGTGCTTGCTCTGCACCAGGGCGGAACAATAGGACCTCGCCAGCGGTCAGTTCCAGCACTGCCAGTGCCCCGCCGTCCGTGGTCTTGATCAGGGCTGGATAATAGTCCGCCTGCCGCGGCATCTTGCGGCACGTGTGAGGTTCCCAGCGCAGACCCACCAGGTCCAGCGTGGCGCCAGCCTGGTGGAAAGGCAGTAGCCCCTCACGGGTGCGGGGCAGAAACGCAAAGCTCCCTTCGGGCAGGCCCAACCCAAACTTCTCCGCCAGGCGAACGATCCCCGCAATAACGGGATCGACCTGTCCAGCAGGCAGCATCTGTCCACTCTGTTCCACGCAAACTTCCTTGCACCGCTACCAAAAACTAGCGGGGGTAACGGCGTCTATCGAGTTCGGCCGGCACCGACGGACCATAATTGAAACGCTCGCGTTCCTGCATGCCGGCACCGGTACCCGGGGCGACACTCAACGCGTCAAGGAACTCGTTGGCAGAGGCAAGCACCTGATAGGCGGCGAACATTTCCGAAAAACGCGAGGTCTCGCGCCGGACCTGCGTGTTGAAGCGCGTATTTTGCGCATCGAGCACGTCCAGCAACGAGCGCCGCCCGATATTGAACTGGCTGCGATAGGACAGCAGGAGATCGTCACTGACTTGTGACTGCCGCTCAAGCGTTGTGCCGACAACCCGCTGGGTTTGCAGTGCAGTCCAGGCGTTGGTCACATCCTCTTCCGCTTCGCGCACCCGGTCGTGCAGAATGTAACGCGACTCGCTGGCACGGCGCACCATTTCCTGCACTTCTGCCTGCCGGATGCCGCCGCTGAAAATGTTCCAACGCAGGTAAACGCGCCCGATCACATCATTGGTTTCACCCTGGAATCCGTCAATATCCTCACCGATCCGGCCGGACACATCGACGCCGATCCGCGGCATGAGAGCACCGCGCGAGGACATGATCATCGCATTAGCAGCATCGACGTCGGCCTGCGCTTCACGGACGAGCGGGTTTTCGGTACGCGCCATGGAAATCGCGGTTTCCAGGCTTGGCGGCAAGGCAGCTACCAGATTGCCGGGCATCACCACCTGATTGATGTCCAGTCCTGTCAGACGACGCAGCGCGGTTCGAGCATTGGTCAGGTCTTCACGCGCTTCCTCGCGCACAACCATGGCCGCTTGCAGGCGTTCTTCAGCCTGCTGGCGATCGGCCACGCTGATGGAGCCCTGCTCCACGCCTTCGGCCAGGCTATCAGTCAACTGCTGGTGAAACAGCGCGTTATCCTGCGCGGCAGCGACAATCCGCTCCTGCAGAAGAACGTTGAGATATTGCCGGGCCACTTGCAGGCCGATGAATTCCGACCGTTCGACCACTCGCAGCGATGCACCATCGACACGGGCAGCCTGCCGCAGCAGTTCCCCGCGGCGCCGGCCGAAATCGATGATCGTCCAATCGGCATTGGCCTGCGCCTCGACCGGATAGAGCGTATCATCGGCGATGTTCAGGGCCCGCCGCGTGGCGTTTTCCAGACGACGCGCGCCAGCGGACAATTCAAGGTCGAGCGTAGGGAAATACTGGCCCTGGGCTTGCTCGCGTTCGAACTGGATCGCCTCGGTGTTGAACTGCGCCTGCAGTATCTCCGGGTTAGAGGCGATGGCGATTTCGATTGCCTCCTTGAGCTCGATCGGTTCGCTCACGGCCTG
>JAZKFK010000123.1:0-6383 GCA_040386475.1 Pseudomonadota bacterium
TTTTGCGCCCAATCGCGGCAATCCTCGCCCAGCGGCACCTCTTCAGGCAGCCAGTGGATCTGCTGCTGGCGCTTCCAGAACTCATAAGCCCACGGATATTCGAAGGGCTTGTAGGTCTTGCGGGCTTCGAGCAACGACATCTGGTATCTCCGGCGGGAATCGCGAACAGCTAATATAGGCTTTCACGATGCGGAATCGAAGACAACCAAAGGACTATATGCGGGGATAATTCATGCGACGAAGCGTGGCTCGCATGAGTCAGACCGAGTCCGCTTGCGGTCAATCCTTGGCGTTGTTCCAGCGGCGCGACAGTTCCAGCAGCACCAGGATAGGCGTGGACCAGATCCAGGTGAGCAGGCCCGCCTCGCTCCAGCCGCCGCTTTCGGGCAGCAGGATCGAGCATTCGAGCATTTTCAGCAGCCCGTCGGGGGCGCAGCTGGAAGGCCAGAAGGCGGTGGCAAACAGGTATGCGCCCAGCACGAACCAGGCGATCTGCCCAAGGTACAGCACCAGGTAGCGCGACACGCGCACCTCGCCATACCCGTGGTGGGTGGGGAATCTGTTTGATCCGCGGTTGGCCATGGCCGGGACGTTAGCCGCCGCGTGGTTAAGAATTTCCTAGAATCGGCCGCTCAGTTCTCGAGAATCACGAACGGCGCCCACAAGGCGGGGTGCGCCGCATCGGCCATGTCGGTGCGCGCCATCAGCGCCAGTTGCGCTTGCCGCAATGCCTCGCCCCGGCCCGCCCCGGCGGCGGCGCCGCGCAGCGTGGCGACCGAAAGAACCGCCGCTGCATCGTCGCGCACACGCCAGTGGCTCAGCATCAGGTTGTGCGCCCCGGCCTGCGCGAAAGCGCGCGCGAGGCCCGAGTAACCGGGCGCCCCCGCGCTCTCGCCCGCCGCCGTGTCGCAGGCGGACAGGATCACCCAGTCGGCGCTCAGCTTCATGCCGGCGATCTCGCTGGCGGTGAGCAGGCCATCGCCCACTTCCCCTGCCGCGAGCACCAGCGCGGGCTCGTCCAGCCCGGCCACCTCGCCGCCCACCAGCCCGTGGGTGGCAAAGGCGATCACTCCATAGCCCGGCAGGTCGAGCGCGGCGAGACGCGCCTCGGTCGCTTCGGTGCCCGCCAGCACCAGCGCCTTGGGTGCGCCGATGGCCAGGGCCAGCTCGTCCAGTTCGGCCCGGGCGCGCGGCAGGGGTGGGAGATCGGTGCCGCCCGCCAGCATCGCCGGCATGGCATCCGGCGCGCCCACACCCAGAAAATCGCGCCCCGCCAGTGCCTGGTGCGCGCGGCCCAGCGTGGCAAAATCGGCGACCACGCGAATGCCCGCCCGCCGGACCAGCCACGGCGCATGGGCCAGGTCCGCCGCGTCCGCGGGGCCGGTCAGCAGCACTGCGGGCGAGAGGCGCGCCAGGTAGCCGCTGGCCGGGAACAGCAGCGCGCGCGCGCTGTCCAGCACCGGCTGCAAGGCCTGCGGAAAGACCACCGCGTAGAGTGCCTGCGCCGCCGCCACGTCAAACGTGCCAACGCCTTGCGCCGAGGCGCGTACCCGCTCGGCCAGCTGGGCCACGGCCAAGGGTGCCATTGGCGTAACGCCCCAGGTCACGCTGTCCGCCGTCACCGCAATGGTCACCGCGCGTGTCGGCAAGGCCAGTGGCAGCACCAGCACCTCGCCCGGCGCGAGGCCGGCCTGCAGTTGGGCCAGCGAGGGCACTTGCGGGCGGGCGAGCGCGGCAAATTGCGGGAACGCGGCGAGCAGCGCACCTTGCGCGGACGACGCTTCCGCGTGCGCGGCGGCGAGGCGCGCGGACAGATCCGCCGCCGCGCTGCCCTGGGCTTGCGCCTGCGCCAGTGCCTGATCGGCCTCGGCCACAGCCGCGCGCGCGGTATCCAGCCGGTCCACCGCCGCGCCCAGCCCTTCCTCGCGCGCCAGGGCGGCGGCGGCGATGCGCGCGTTGCTGGTGGCCAGTTCGGACGCCAGCAGCAATTGCGCGCCGAACACGGCATCTTCCGCCGATCCTGCCGCCAGCGCCACCTCCAGGTGATCGGCAAAGGCCAGCGGCAGCACGCGCGACAAGGCCACGCGATCGGTCTCGCTGGCGGCCAGATCGAACAACTGCTTGGCGAAACGGTCGCTTGCGGCGCGCGAAATCGCCAGCGCCTCGTCCGCCCGGCCCAGCCCGGCCAGCACGCGGGCGCGCAGCAGGCGCGCGGCGATCACTTCGCTGTGTTCATCCGGATAGTCGGCGGTGAGCAGCGCCAGTCCGGCATTGACCTGCGCCAGTGCCTCCTCGCGGCGGCCCAGCCGGTCAAGCTGGTCGGCCCACTGCACCTGTCCGCTGCCGATGTTGGAATTGTCCGGTGCCAGATCGGCCACCAGCCGCTCCACCCCGCCGCGTGCCTCGGCCTCGGCTTCCTCCAGCCGACCCTGCCGCGCGATGACCGTGGCGAGGTTGGAGCGGGAGCGACCGCGTGCCCACGGCTGGGTGGATGATTTCAGCCTGTCGGCCATCTCCGCCGCCGCGCGGAACACCACTTCGGCATCGGCATATTCGCCGCGCAGTTCCAGCGCCCGGCCCAGCAGGGACAGCGGATCGTACACCTCGTCGGCATCGCCGGGGCGCAGGGTCCGCTCCAGTTCCAGGTGGCGGCGGATCAGCGGCTCGGCCTCGGCATAGCGGCCATAGCGCAGCAGCACGGCGTAAGCGGAATTGAGCACGTTGCCCATCTTGGGATGATCGGGCGCCAGGTGCGCGTGGGCATGGTCGCTGGCCAGCCGCATGGCGGCCAGCGTATCGCTGCGCTCAAGGTAATACTTCACCGCCGCGCAGCTGGAGGCATCGTTGACCACCATCGCGTGGTACGGCGTGGGCGCGGCCAGCCCCAGATCGCGTGCCGCGCAATAGGCGGCTTCTGCCGCCGGCAGGTCATTGCGCGCAAAGGCGAGGCCGCCCAGCGCATTGTGGGCCAGCGCCTGATCGGTCAGGCCCGCCGCGCCAGCGCCTTGCGCGGTGGCCAGGGCGGCGCGGGCGAGCCCGTCAGCCTCGTCCAGCCGCCCCACTTCGGTCAGCAGCAGCGCACCGGTGGCCTGGTGGTTGGCGAGGAAGGCGGGTGGCGCGGGCAGCCTGGCGACCAGCGCGTCTGCCGCCTGCCATTCGCCCAGCCCGCGTTCCTTGTCCTGCACATATAGCAGCGCGGTGGCCAGGCCCAGGCGGCTTTCGGCCACCAGCTCGGCCGGCGCAGCAGGATCGGCCAGCACGCGCGCGGTGAAAGCCTGCCAGGCGGCCAGCTCCCCCTCGGGCGCGGCCAGCACGTCGCGGGCGCGCATCTCGGCAATGGTTGGCCAATCTTGGGTCAGCAGATCCCGGGTCAGCAGGTCCGGGGTCAGCAGGTTTGGGGCCAGCGGGTCCTGGGCGATTACGGGGACGGAAACAGACAGCGCACCGGCGGCCGCCAGTGCTGCAACTCCATCAACGACCCCGCGCAGGCCGCGCCCCAATGCCCAAGACATGGGACAGGTTTGGATGATCTGCCGCCCCAGCGCCAGTGGCAAATTCAGCCAGCAAATTCAGGCCACAAATCCCGCCGGGCAGCCAATCACCCCAGCAGCAAGCGCACCAGCAGGAACACCGCGCCAACCGCGGCGATGATCGGCCCCTGCTTCTTCATGTTCGCGGCCTTGGCCGGATCCTTGGTCAGCTTGTCGGCGAACATCATGGAGATGATCCCGCCGGCCAACAGGCCGATTCCCCCGTACAGCAGCATATGGTCTGTTCCTTGTCCCCGTTGGAGCGACCCGGGCGGGATGATGCGCGCTTGGCCTGGATTACGCAATGCTACCTAGCGGCCTCAGTCCCGGCGTTTGCGCTTCGATCCGAAGAAGCTGCCGCCGCCCAGCACGGTCACACCCACGAAGAAGCCGAAATCGTACCATCCGCCCCGGTTGGGCACGGCATAAACCGCGATGTGATCGACAAACAGCGAGCCGATGAACGCCCACGGGAAGATGAACCCGTGCCACAGGCCCCACCAGAAGCCGGGGACGTCGCCAGTGTGCTGCACGGCTTCCGGCATTTGCGCAGCGCAGGCGGCCAGCGCGGCCAGCAGGACGGTGATCAGGACGAGGCGGGCGGGATGCACGGTCATCGGTTGTTTTCCTTGGGCCAGTCGCGGGGCCGATCAGCCGCGCCGGGCGTTGATGGCACGGACGACAGACAAGGATTTGAACCATGATCGATACCAGTGCAATCCGCGAACACATGGCGGTGATCGGCGCCGACGGCGGGCATGTCGGCACCGTCGACCACCTCGACGGCAATCGCATCAAGCTGACCAAGGCCGATTCGGGCGCCGAAGTCGCCGGCGCCACCGGCAGCCACGCAGGCCATCACCATTACATCTCCACCGGCCTGATCGCCGGGGTGGAGGGCGACACGGTGCGATTGAGCACCAGCGCCGCCAATGCGCTGCGCTTCACCGAGGAGGAAGGCGGCGAGGATTACTCGGTCAACGGCCAGTCCCGCCGCGATGAGCAGGAGACCGAGAACACCGCCAGCTATGGCGAGGAAAACGTCGGCTAGGCTGCGCGTTATCCGGACAGCAAAAGGCCCGGCAGGTTTGCGCCTGCCGGGCCTTTTTGCGTTAAGATTCGGGCGATCAGCCTACTGGCAGGCCAGACACTCGTCATAATCCGTCGTCGGCAGTTCATACACCGCCGGCTCGGCAGTGTTGTCCGCTTCCACGCCGCCAGCAAAGCCCGCGCGCTGGACTGACTTCGAGCGCAGGTAATACAGGCTCTTGATGCCCTTTTCCCAGGCCTGGAAGTGCAGCATGGCCAGATCCCACTTGTCCACATCCGCCGGGATGAACAGGTTCAGGCTCTGCGCCTGGTCGATGTAGGGCGTGCGATCGGCGGCGAATTCCAGCAGCCAGCGCTGGTCGATCTCGAAGCTGGTCTTGTAGACCGCCTTTTCCTCGGGCGTGAGGAAATCGAGGTGCGCCACGCTGCCGCCCTTTTCCAGGATCGAATTCCACACGTTGGTGGAGTTCTTGCTCTTCGCGTCGAGCAGCTTTTCCAGGTACGGGTTCTTGACCACGAAGCTGCCCGACAGCGTCTTGTGGGTATAGATGTTGGCCGGGATCGGCTCGATACAGGCGCTGGTGCCGCCGCAGATGATGGAGATCGACGCGGTGGGCGCGATCGCCATCTTGCAGCTGAAGCGTTCCATCACGCCCATGTCCTCGGCATCGGGGCAGGCGCCGCGTTCTTCGGCCAGCACCATGCTCGCCTCATCGGCCTTGGCGGCGATGTGCTTGAACATCTTCAGGTTCCACACCTTGGCCATCGAGCTTTCGAAGCCGATGCCCTTCATCTGCAGGAAGCTGTGGAAGCCCATCACGCCCATGCCCACGCTGCGTTCGCGGCTGGCGGAATACTTGGCGCGGGCCATCTCGTCCGGCGCGCGGTCGATATAGTCCTGCAGCACGTTGTCGAGGAAGCGCATCACATCTTCGATGAAGTTCTTCTCGGTGTGCCAGTGGTCCCACTGCTCAAGGTTGAGCGAGGACAGGCAGCACACGGCGGTGCGATCGTTGCCCAGGTGGTCCTTGCCGGTGGGCAGGGTGATTTCGCTGCACAGGTTGGAGGTGGAGACCTTCAGCCCCAGATCGCGGTGATGCTTGGGCATCATGCGGTTCACCGTGTCGGAGAACACGATGTACGGCTCACCCGTGGCGAGGCGGGTTTCCACCAGCTTCTGGAACAGGCTGCGCGCATCCACCTGGCCGCGCACGGAACCGTCCTTGGGGCTGAGCAGGTCAAACTTGCTGCCGCTGCGGACCGCTTCCATGAAAGCATCGGTCAGCAGCACGCCGTGGTGCAGGTTCAAGGCCTTGCGGTTGAAATCGCCCGACGGCTTGCGGATCTCGAGGAACTCCTCGATCTCCGGGTGGTGCACGTCGATATAGCAGGCGGCCGAACCACGGCGCAGGCTGCCTTGCGAAATCGCCAGGGTGAGCGAATCCATCACGCGCACGAAGGGGATGATCCCGCTGGTCTTGCCGTTCAGGCCCACCGGCTCACCAATGCCGCGCACGTTGCCCCAATAGGTGCCGATGCCGCCGCCCTTGCTGGCCAGCCACACGTTCTCGTTCCACGTGTTGACGATGCCTTCCAGGCTGTCGGACACGGAATTGAGGTAGCAGCTGATCGGCAGGCCGCGATTGGTGCCGGCGTTGCTCAGCACCGGGGTGGCCGGCATGAACCACAGGTTGGAGATGTAGTCATACAGCCGCTGGGCATGCGCCTGATCGTCGGCATAGGCATCAGCCACGCGGGCGAACAGGTCCTGGAAGTTCTCGCCCGGCAGCAGGTAGCGGTCCT
>JAZKFK010000124.1:0-2664 GCA_040386475.1 Pseudomonadota bacterium
TGAGCGATCTGGTCGCCCAGCGCGCCAAGGTGGGCGAGCAACTGGCCAAGGCCGAAGGTGACTGGCTGGCCCTGAGCGAGCAGCTGGCCGCGCTGGGGTAAAGCGCGGGCAGCGTCCCCGGCGGGACCCAACGCGATTACGTCCCGGTCGGGCTGCCGCTATTCGGAACGGTTTCTCCAGCTATTCCCTGGAGCTCACCAGCAGTCGATCGAGCATGTCGATCAACACCTGCTTTTCAGCAGCATCGAGAACTGTGCCGAAGTAACCATCTTCAGCTTCCCGAATGATCTTTTGCAGGCGGCGATATTCGTCAGCGCCTTCGTCAGTAGTGAAAAGCTGGTAGGACCTATGATCGACCGGCGACTTCTCCCGCCTGATCAAGGATCTGTTTTCCAACTGCCTGATGATCGCGGTAAGCTGCGCGGCGTCCAGCATGAGCATGGCCTTGAGCTCACTGGGGGTCAGCCCCGGATTGCGGTAAATCAGCGAGAGCGACCCCAGTTGGCGCGTGGGGATCGTACCTTTCGGCGCTATCTGGGTGAAATGTCGGGTGTAGGCCAGCACTACCCGGCGAAGCTTGAAGCCCAGGGTTTGCGGGACGTTATCTCTCGCTCCCCCGCTTCCGTCCTTCAGCAAATGATCGCCCCGGTCCTTGCCTGCGTCCATATCGTTTTCCAGCCGATCACCCTGTTGCCCGAAAGCCACCTAGGCCACCCATCGATAGCCACACGGTGGGCCAACGGCAACCAACGGGCAACAAATTACTTGACACTGTCAAGTACGTCCGCTGGTAGTCCGGCAGGCGTAGAACGGTGCGCCGAACAGGTTTCGGGGAGGTTTGGAAGATGGTTCGATATCGCAGTGCAGTGCTGACCACGAAGGTAAGCACGATCGGGCTGGTGGCAGCCCTTGCCGCCGTTGCTTCGCCCGCTCTGGCACAGGATGATGCGGCCGAAGGCGATCAGTCGGACCAGATCATCGTTACCGCGCAGTTCCGCGAACAAAATCTGCAGGACACTCCGATCGCGATCACCGCGATGTCGGCCGAAATGCTCGAAGCCCGCAGCCAGACCAGCATCCAGGACGTGGCCAATCAGGCGCCTTCGGTCACCCTCAAGCCGCAGGGCGCGGCGTTCGGCCCCGCTCTGGGTGCCAACATTCGCGGCGTTGGCCAGTTTGACTTCAACCCGGCGGTGGAGCCGGGTGTCGGCTTTTATGTCGACGATGTGTATTATGCCACGCTGACCGGCTCGATCCTCGACCTGCTCGACCTGAGCCGGGTGGAAGTGCTGCGCGGACCGCAGGGCACGCTGTCGGGTCGCAACTCGATCGGCGGCGCGGTGCGCCTGTTCTCGCAGCGCCCCGAAGGCAGCAACACCGGTTACGTCTCGGCCACTTATGGCAGCCGCAACAGGGTGGACCTGCGCGGCAGCGCCGATTTCAACCTGGCCACCAACGTCGATGCGCGCCTGGCTATCGTGTCGAAACAGCAGGAAGGTTATGTCGACCGGCTGGACTTCGGCTGCGTTTACCCGGCTGGCGGACCAGCCACCTTCACCCGCAATTTCAGCATCGCCGGCGCGGCGGACACGCTGCTGGTGAACCCGGTCGGCGGCGTTCCGGCGCGCACCAACCGGTCGGACTGCCGCCTGGGCACCGAAGGCGACGTGGGCTATATCGCCCTGCGCGGGCAGTTGCGTTTCCGCCCGACCGACACGGTCGATATCAACATCGCCGCAGACTATACAGACGATGATCGCACGGCCGCAGGGTCGGTGCTGCTGACCCGCTTCTATCCCGATGGTTCCGTGGCCAGCCCGCGTTATCCGCTGCCGGCCATCGCCGCCCCGGGCTCAACTCCGGCGCAGAACTATGCCAATGCCTCGCCTCCCGGCCGCGACATCAACCCGTTCGCGGCCTCCTCGCTGCTGCTGTCGTATGACAACCGCTTCGTGTGCGGCGACTTCTGCAACTATGGCACGTATGACATGCCGGCTGATGGCAACTTCCGCGCCTCCAGTGCCGATGGCCGCGTGCGATTCCAGGGCTGGGGCGTTTCCGGCCAGGTCGATCTCGATATCGACGAAAGCGCGCAGCTGACCTCGATCACCGCCTATCGCGAATACACGTCGGAATTCTCGAACGACAACGACGTATCGCCGATGGCGCACAGCCTGGGTTATGGCCCGCTGACGTTTGAGTTCTTCAGCCAGGAACTGCGCCTGAACGGAGATATCGGCGACACCATCGAATATACCGTGGGCGGCTACTATTCCGACCAGCTGTCGGTGTATGAATCGTTCCAGGACCTGCGGTCGTCCAACCTGCAGTTCCAGCAGCGCGATCCGGTGAAGGCGGACAGCAAGGCAGTGTTCGCGCACCTTTCGTGGAACCCGATGGAGCCGCTGACGATTACCGGCGGCATCCGCTACACCGACGAATCCAAGACCTACACCTACGTGCGCGAGCGGCCGTACAACGATCCCACTTCGGTCACCGCCAATGGCGTGCTGCCGATCAACGGGACTATTGGCGAATACAGCGGCAACCGCTTCGATTACCGCCTCAACGCGCAATATGCCTTCAGCGATGAAGTGATGGGCTATGTCCAGTATTCCACCGGGTTCAAGGGTGGCGGCGTCAACCCGCGGCCGTTCTTCGTGC
>JAZKFK010000125.1:0-3392 GCA_040386475.1 Pseudomonadota bacterium
GACCTGGGCGAATTGCGCATCGGCGCGATGGACGATGCCGGGATCGACAAGGCCGTGCTGGCCCTCACCAGCCCCGGCACCCAGTCGATGCACGATGTGGAGGAAGCCCGTCGCATCGCCCACAACGCCAACAACCAGCTGAAGGACGCGTGCGAGCGGTACCCTGACCGGTTCCACGGCATGATCGCCATTGCCCCGATGGACCCTGAATGGTCCGCAGCTGAACTGAAGCGCGGCAAGGAGGAACTGGGGTTCCACGGCGTGCAGGTAAACAGCCATACGCATGGGCACTACCTGGACGAGGCGCAGTTCGACCCCATCCTGCGCGCCTGCGCCGATCTGGACCTGCCCCTGTACATTCACCCGCAAGGCCCGCCCGATGGCATGATCGGCACCATGGTGGAAGCCGGGCTTGATGGCGCGGTGTTCGGCTTTGGCGTGGAAACCGCGTTCCACGGCTTGCGGATGCTGACCACCGGGGTGTTCGACCGTTACCCATCGCTGCAAATGATGCTGGGCCACGGGTGCGAGGCGATCCCGTTCTGGATCTATCGCCACAACTACATGCACCAGGCAGGGGTCCGCTCGAACCGTTATCCGCGGTTGAAGCCCCTGCAGCATGACCTGTTCCATTACCTGCGCAGCAACGTGCTGGCGACCAACAGCGGCATGGCCTACGAGCCGGCGGTGAAGCTGCTGATCGAGGTGATGGGCGAGGACCGCGTGATGTACGCGATGGACTACCCCTACCAGTACCTGCCCGACGAGGTGCGCTGGATGGACAACATGACCATCAGCGCCGACCAGAAGAAGAAGTTCTTCCAGACCAACGCGGAACGCTGGTTCAAGCTGTGAGTGAGAGCTTCGCGGCCCAGGGTGAACTGCGGTCGCTGCTGCAAAGCTATTGGCGGCCGCACGCAGCAGTGGCCGCCGTGCGGCTGGGCGTGGCCGATGCCATGCCGGCAGATGGCAGCGCAATTGGCGCAGGAACGGTGGCCGCGGCGATCGGGGCCGACCCGGTGGCCCTCCACCGCTTCCTGCGCGCGCTGGCCGCGATTGGCCTGACTCGGGATTGCGACGATGGCACTTTCGCCCTGACCGAAGTGGGCGCCTGCCTGCGGGCCGACCATCCGCAATCGCTGAAAGGCATGGCGCTGCATGTCGGCACGCGGCTCTCGCCAGCGATGGCCCAGTTGCACACGGTGGTGCGCGAAGGCCACCCGCCCGAAGGGGTGCTGTGCGGGCCGGAAGGCTTTGCCGAACTGAACCGTGACGAGGCCGCGGCGGCGATCTTCAACCAGTCAATGGCCGACAACTCGCGCCGCATCGCGGGCGAGGCGGCGCGGGCCTATGACTTCACGCAGTTCGGCACGATCATGGATGTCGGCGGCGGCTATGGCGCGGTTCTTGCACAATTGCTGAAGGCCGCGCCGAACGCAAAAGGCACCGTGCTTGATCTCGAGCATGCCCGCGCCGGGGCCGAGCAGCTGTTTGCGGCCGAGGGCGTGGCCGACCGCGCACGCTTTGTAACCGCCAGCTTCTTTGAGCCATTCCCCGAGACGGCCGACGCCTATGTGCTGAAGTATATCCTGCACGACTGGGACGAGGATCACGCCCGACGCATCGTGGTGCAACTGGGTGAGGCCGCCCGCCGCTCCAGCGGCACGGTCATCATCATCGAGAAGGTCATGCCCGAAAGGGTTGAGGCAAATGCCGGCCATGCCATCGCGCTGCAAGGCGACATGACGATGATGCTGTGGAACGGGTGCGAGCGGACCGAGGCCGGCTTTGCCGACCTGCTGGCTCACGGCAGATTGACTTTGACAGGCCGCACGCCGCTGGCCGACAATCACTGGGTACTGGAAGCCCGACCTGCCTGAAGCGCGGGCGTGACTTCCTGAAAGAGAGGATCGAGGCATGGCATCGACTGGTCAGGATAACCTGGCAGATGGGCAGAAGATCAGCCGCTATGGCTGGTATGCGCTGACCCTGGTTTCCGCCGCGCAAGCGATGAGCCTGCTCGACCGGCAGATCCTGTCGATCCTGGCCAACGACATCCGCACCGATCTGAACATCGGCAATGCGGAAATCGGCTTGCTTTACGGCACCGTCTTCGCGCTGTTCTATGCGCTGTTCTCGCTGCCCTTGGGGCGGCTGGTGGATGGCTGGATCCGCACGCGGCTGCTGGCAATCTGCCTTGCTGTGTGGTCGCTCTTTGCCGGGCTATCCGCCTTTGCTAGCGGTTTTGCCTTGCTGGCGATCAGCCGGCTGGGCGTGGGCATTGGCGAAGGGGCGACGCAGCCCGCCGCCAATTCGATCATTTTCGATGCCTTGCCCAAAAGCCGTCGGGGTCTGGGCATGGCGGGGCTGGGCGTGGGCCTGGCGCTGGGCCTTGGCCTGTCGATGGCGTTGGGCGGGATCGTGGCGCAGGAATGGAACCAGGCCTTCCCGCCAGGCACCGCACCGGGCGGTTTCTCCGGCTGGCAGATCGCCTTCCTGATCGCCGCCCTGCCCGGCTTCCCGCTGGCCTGGTTGATCTGGCGCCTGAAAGAGCCGGTACGCGGCGGCATGGACGGCATCGTTGCCCCCGAAGATCCGCACCCGTTCAAGGCCAGCGCCAACCTGCTCGGCTCGGTCGTGCCGGGGACCAACTGGTATTACCTTTGGCGGCGCGATGCCGGGCGCGAGCAGTGGCTGACCAATTTTGTTGGCCTGCTGGTGATCCTGGGCAGCGCCTATGCGCTGGTGCGCTGGGCACAAGGCTTCTCGCCCCGCCCGCCGCTGGAAGTGTGGGGGATGCAGCTGGATGCCCACTGGATGCAGTGGGGCGTGGTCGCTTTCGGCGCCTTCGTGGTGCTCAACCTGTTCCAGAGCTTCAAGCTGACCGACAAGCCTGCCTATCATGTGATCCTCTCGCCCAGCCTGATCATGCTGATGCTGGTGGGCGGCTTCCAGACCGCGATCAATTACGGCGTGATGGGCTTTACCCCCACGATGCTGATCACCCAGTTCGGCCTTTCGCCCGCGCAGACCGGCGTGCAGTTCGGCCTGCTGTCCGCCGCGCTGGGCATCGGCGGGCCGCTGATCGCCGGACCGCTGAGCGACTGGTTGACCAAGCGCATGGGCGGCCTTGGCATGGTCATGCTGATGCTGGCCAGCCTTGCCTCCAGCCCGTTCTTCGGCATCTGGGCCTATAGCGCCGAGACGGTAGGCGAGTTCTTCTTCCGCTTCAGCATTTACTCGATCATCCTCACGCTGTGGCTGCCACCCGCCTATGCGCTGATGCTGGGGCTGGTGCTGCCGCGGATGCGCGGGATCACCTTCTCCACTTACATGATCATCCAGACGCTGCTGGGGCTGGGCATCGGGCCGTACCTGGTGGGCATCGTGGC
>JAZKFK010000126.1:0-3026 GCA_040386475.1 Pseudomonadota bacterium
AGCAGCTCCTCGTCCTCCAGGTTGTATTCGGCGTGGGTGATGCCGGTGCCCGCGCTCATCACCTGCACGTCGCCCGCCTTGGTGCGGCCCTGGTTGCCCAGGGAATCGCGGTGGCTGATGGCGCCCTTGCGCACGTAAGTGATGATTTCCATGTCGGCATGCGGATGCGGCGGGAAGCCGGTCCTGGGCGCGATCACGTCATCGTTCCACACGCGCAGCTTGCCCCAGTTCATCCGCCGCTGATCAAAATAGTCGGCGAACGAGAAATGGAAATTGGCCTTCAGCCAGCCGTGGTCGGCCTTGCCCAGGGTGGCGAACGGACGCACTTCGATCATGGTACAGTCTCCTGCGGCCGTGCCCCTCCCAGAGCAGCAGACCGCCTATGCTGTGCCAGATAGGAAGTGTTCCCTTGCCCGCAATGCCCCCGGCCTGACGCCTCGGTGTGGTCCGCGCCGATCAGCGCAAGGCAAACCCGGTGTAGCCAGCGTCCCGCACGGCATCGCACCTGGCGCGGTAGGCCCCCACGCCGCCAACATAGGGCATGAACACTTGTCCGCCATCACGGGTGCGGCCCATGTACCAGCTGTCGGCGCGCGGGAACAACGTGGTGTGCGCCACCTCGTCCACGTGCTGCATCCACGCCTGTTCGGCATCATCGTCAGCCTCGATCACCGTCTTGCCGCTGCTGCGCATGTCATCCAGGCAGCGCGCCACCCATTCCACATGCTGCTCGATCGAGATGATCACGTTGGACAACACCGAAGGGCTGCCCGGCCCGGTAATGGCGAACAGGTTGGGAAAGCCGGCCACGGCAAGGCCAAGGTAAGCGCGCGGCCCATCGGCCCATTCGTCAGCAATGCGCTGGCCGCCAGTACCGGTGATGGCGATGGCCTTGATCGCCCCGATGCAGGCGTCGAACCCGGTCGCCACGGTGATCGCATCGGCCTGATGGCGCGCGCCGCTGGCGGTAACCACGGCATCGGCTTCCACCGCCACCACCGGGTCCTCGCGCACGTCCACCAGCTCCACGTTGGGCCGGTTGATCGCCTCGTAAAAGCCGATCTCCGAACATAGGCGGCGCGAGCCGAGCGGGTAGGTCGGGGTCAGTCGCCGCGCCTTGTCGGGGTCGGCCACGGTGGCGGCGATCTTGCTGCGGGCGAAAGCGGCGGCCTGTTCGTTCGATACCTCGTCAAACAGCAGGTCTTCGAAGGCATTGAGCAGGCCGGTGGTGCCGGCGTTCCATGCCTCCTCAAGCCGTTGCTCGCGATCAGCTGGGGCAAATTCACGCGCCTTGCCGGGCCTTGGCGGCGCGGCGAAGCCCAGCGGGGACTGGCGCGCTACGCTGCGCATCTGCTGGTACGTCGCCTTCACCGCATCCTGTTCGCCGGGTTCCAGCGGGCGGTTGTTGGCCGGGACGGCATAGCTGGGGGTGCGCTGGAACACGGTCAGATGGTCGGCATATTCAGCCAGTGTCGCCACGGCCTGGATGCCGCTGGAACCGGTGCCGAAGTGGCATACCGCCTTGCCCGCCAGGTCCACGCTGTCATCCCACTTGGCAGTATACAGTACTGGCCCGGCGAAGTTCTCAAGCCCCGGCAAGTCAATCGCCTTGGGTTCGGACAAGGCGCCGGTGGCCAGGATCAGGAACTGCACGTCGTAAGTCTCGCCGCCATCAGTCTCGACCAGCCAGCGCCCCCGCGCCTCATCCCATGTTGCGGCGCTGACGCGGGTGTTGCAGGCGATGTCACGCATCAGGTCATACCGCGTCGCCACGTGTTCGATGTACGACAGGATCTCAGCCTGCCCGGCATAACGCTCGGTCCAGTTCCACTCCTGCTCCAGCGCGGGATCAAACGAGTAGGAATATTCCATGCTGGGAATATCGCACCGCGCGCCGGGGTAGCGGTTCCAGAACCAAGTGCCGCCCACACCCGATCCGGCCTCCACCGCGGCGCAGGAAAACCCGCCCTGCCGCAGCTTGATAAGCATGTAGAGGCCCGAAAAGCCCGCGCCTACGACCAGCGCATCCAGCGTCTTCATCGCTCAGGCTCCCAGCCGGGCGCGCAGGAACTGGCCCGCTGCATCGAGCGCCTGCCGGCCCTCGGGCAGCATGAAGTGGAAGCTGTGCCACACGTGGATCATGTCCGGCCACACCTCCAGCTGGACATGGGTGCCCGCCTGCCCGGCGCGGTCGGCAATCAACAGGCTGTCACCCAGCAGGATCTCGGCCGATCCCACCTGCACCAGCAGCGGCGGCAAGCCCGCCAGATCGGCATTGACCGGCGAGGCTAGCGGATGGTCGGCATCCTGCCCAGCCAGATAGAGGCCCGCACTTTGCAGCAGGCCTGCCTGGTCGAGCGAGGGATCATCCGCCGCCTTGCTGGTCATAGTCCCGACCGAACAGGTCAGGTCCGCCCACGGCGAAATCAGGAAACCGGCGGCAGGCAGGTCCATCCCTTCCGCCTTCAGCTTCACCAATGTGGCCAGGGTCAGCCCGCCGCCCGCCGAGTCCCCGGCGATGATGATGCGATTGGCGGGAATGCCCTGATCGAGCAGTGCGCGGTAAGCCGCCACGGCATCGTCCACTGCCGCTGGAAACGGTGCTTCAGGTGCCAGGCGATAGTCTGCGGCGTAGGCGGGCAGGCCCAAGGCCTTGCCCACTTCCGCGACCAGTCCGCGATAGCCTTGCGTGGAACCGGCGATATAGGCCCCGCCGTGCAGATAGAGCAGCGCGCCTGCAGCTGCCGGTCCGGAATCAATCGCCAGCGTGGGCACGCCGCCCAGGTCCGTCCTCGTATAGGTCAGGTCAGGATCGGCGGGCATCCCGCCCAGCAGCGCTTCCAGATCGGCGCGGCCTTTCTCCAGATCCGAAAAATCTACCCCGCCACTGCGCATTGCAGCCACCAGTTCGGCCAGAACTTCGCTTGCCATATTCACTCTCTCCCACACGCTCTTGCGGCGCGTCCAGGGTCCAAGCATAACCAAAAGTGGCGCTGCTGGAAGCGGCAAGGTGGCCGCCACAAGAC
>JAZKFK010000127.1:0-2501 GCA_040386475.1 Pseudomonadota bacterium
ATCGCAGCGGTGCGCGGCTGGGGCATGATACGGCTTATGACCACATGTTCCTCGATGGGCTGGAAGATGCCTACAAGGCGGGTACGGCCATGGGCGTCTATGCCCAGGAGATGGCTGACAGCTATGCGCTGACCCGCGAGGATATGGATGCCTATTCGATTGAATCACTCGCCCGCGCCAATGCGGCCGTAAGCGGCGGTGCGTTCGCGGACGAGATCGCTCCGGTCACTGTCACCACCCGCGCGGGCGAAGTGGTGGTCGACACCGACGAAGCACCCGGGAAGGGCCGCCCGGACAAGATCCCGGCGCTGCGCCCGGCCTTTGCCAAGGATGGCACTATTACCGCTGCCTCGTCCTCGTCGATCAGCGATGGCGCGGCGGCTTTGGTGCTCACCCGCGCCAGCGTGGCAGCGGAAAAGGGCCTGACCCCGGTCGCCACCGTGGTTGCCACCGCCGCCCATGCACAGGAACCCGTCGCCTTCACCACCGCGCCGGTGGGCGCAATCCAGAAGGTCCTGGCCAAAGCCGGATGGAGCGTGGACGATGTCGACCTGTGGGAAGTGAACGAGGCCTTCGCCTGCGTTACCATGTTTGCCATGCGCGACATTGGCATCCCGCATGACAAGGTGAACATCAATGGCGGCGGCACCGCGCTGGGCCATCCTATCGGCGCCAGCGGCGCACGCATCGTCGTCACCCTGATCGCGGCGCTGAAGGCAGCCGGCAAGAAGCGCGGCGTGGCGTCGCTGTGTATCGGCGGCGGCGAAGCGACCGCGCTTGCAGTCGAGCTTGTCTAACCCCGTTTGGGGAACGGCCCGCCGTCTGATACATTCCCCTGTTAACGACAACCAAGGGGAGATGCGGCATGAAGAAAGCTATTCTGGCAACGGCGCTGTTGGCGCTGGCAGCGTGCAACCAGAGCGAAGCCCCAGCAGACGCGCAGGCCGATGCGCAGGCTGACGCAACCAGCGACAGTCTGCCACTGACCGGCGACGCGCCCGGGTTCGAGGCGGTCGCCCCCGGCGCCTACACGGTCGAGCGCGCCACCGGCGAGATCGACACCATTACCATCCACCCTGGCATGACTTATTCACGCGTGGCGGCCGATGGCACCGCTACCGGCGGCACGATTTTCATGCAGGACGGCAAGACCTGCTTCGTAGTCGAAGGCGAGGAAGGCCAGAACTGCTTCACCGATGGTCCGATGCAGCCCGACGGATCGA
Organism: Pseudomonadota bacterium; assembly: GCA_040386475.1. GTDB lineage: Bacteria > Pseudomonadota > Alphaproteobacteria > Sphingomonadales > Sphingomonadaceae > Alteraurantiacibacter. The sequence goes on from JAZKFK010000127.1 coordinate 1,224, forward strand.
TGCAAACCACGTCGGAGACGGGCAGCATCGCCACTGTTCGCCGTGCGGACAGCGATGGGGCCGCGGCACCGGCAGCCGAGAGCGGCAGCGAGTAATAATTTTGGGACCCGGCCTGCCGCAAGTTCGGGCCCGTTGCAAAACGAACACCTGTTAAAAATATCGACAGCCTGACTTGCCTCACTAGTTTCGCATGATAGTTAGTCGCACGGAAATACTTGGGGAATTTCGGATGAAACGGGTGTTTGTCTTGGCTGGCGCGCTGGCATTGGCGGCTTGCGGCAACGATTCCGGTGCTGCGGAATCGGCCGCAGTCGAAGTTGCCCCAAGTGCGGCTGCTACGGTGCCCACCTCACTTGCGGGCACTTATGGCGCCACCGGGTCTGATGGGGCTCCGTGGACCACAATGTTGGGGGCCGATGGCCGTTATCGCAACACGGTAGCAGGGGAATTGACCGAAAGCGGAACCTGGGCGCAAACGGGCGACCAGTTGTGCTTTACCGTTACGCCGCAACCAGGTGACAGCGCCAGTGCGGGACGGCAAACCTGCCAGACCCTGCTCAACGTCAACGACGATGGCAGCCTGGTGGTGCGCGATGCATCCGGCCAGGAAACCACCGCTCCGCGGATTACCCCGGCGGGTTAATCTTCAGGGAGCCCCGGAGCCCCACAAGCGATCGGCTGCCACCCAGCCAGCATGGCCCGCCACGTCGAGCTGGCAGTAGCCCTGCTCACATTCTCCCAGAGCACCGATGACGCCGGGTTCCAGGTTCCACAACAGCCGCGCGCCGGATTGCGGCAGGTCGCGAATGGGAGCCAGCCCTTCGCCCGTCACCATGGCCGTGCGGCTGGCGGAGAGCAGCTGGTTGAACACCCAGCCACGCGTGCCATCGGGCTCCTCGATCAGTCGCCAGCCCTGTTGCAGGCGCAAGACTTTCACCGGCAGCCCTTCGCGTCGATAGATCCAGGCGATACGGAAACGCTCGCTGGGGCCCACCCGCATGTTGACCTCTTCGGATGAGAGGCTGGCCCAGTACGGCACTTGCCGATCCTGCGCCGCAGCAGGCGAGCCGAGTAGCGCGGCGGCGATCAGCAGCAGGCACAGGCGGATGAAATTGCGCGTCATCGCTGGACACTAACGCGGCTTGGGGATTCGCCGCAAGCGATCTTGGGCATGTCTTGTGGGCAGGTCTTGCGGACCGCTATTATCCTGCCCTAACAGACGGGCCACACACAATTCCGCCGGCAGAGCGGGTCTCAGGGGGGACACCAATGTTTCGC
>JAZKFK010000128.1:0-5221 GCA_040386475.1 Pseudomonadota bacterium
GGGCATAGGCGGGCGCGTTGAACATGCGGCGCACTTCGGGCGGCATGTTCTGCACCGGCTGCTGGCCGTGCGTGGCCACCAGGTCACCCGCCGTCAGCGCATGGCCGAAGAACACGCGCTTCAGCGCCTCGGTCGGCCCTTGCAGGCGCATTTCCGGCTTGGCGGGGGCGAACACCACGCGCGCGGCGGGCTTGGGATTGGCCTTGCGCACGGTCACATGTTCGCCACTGGCGGTGCCGGCATTGGCGCGTTGCAGGCCATCGAGGCGAATCACCTCGAGCGACTCGTCCTCTTCGTATGCGGGCAGGGCAATGGCGCTGGATACGCGCTTGCCGGTGATCTCCACCGGGTCACCCTCGGTAATGCCCAGCGCCTGAAAGGCCTTGCGCGGAATACGCGCCACGCCGCGACCGGATTCCTCTTGCCGGGCCGCCGCCACCTGCAGCTTGATCGTGCCCGCCTCAACGGTCGCGGTGTCAGCTTCTGCCATTGTCCATCCAGTCCCGGTTCGCCTGTGTCAGGACCAAGCTAGGTAGCGGATGGGCGCATTGCAATCAGCGCCGCCGTTCAGCGCATCAGGCCGCCGATCAGGTTGCGCACGAAGGCAGTCATGCCGGTCTTGAGGGGGTCTGCGCTGGAACGGCGACCAGTAACGGCGGCAACCGCAATCGACGTCAGCGATCCGGCTGCGGCAGAAACTGCTGCCTTGCCCGATTTCTCCCAGATCGACGGGGTGGTGCGGGCGCGCTTGTTCACTTCCTCTTCGCCCTTTTCGGCCACTTCAACCGCAGTAGCGGCGGCGTCGGCGGCTTTCTGTGCGATCACTTCGGCGGCGCTGTCACGATCCACCTTGGTCTCGTATTTGCCGTCATAGGGGCTGATCGACTGGATGATCGCGCGCTCTTTGGGCTCTACCGGCCCAAGGCGCGAACGCGGCGGCTTCACCAGCGTGCGCTGCACTACCGAAGGCGCGCCATCCTCCATCAGCGTGGAGACCAGCGCCTCGCCGGTACGCAACTCGGTGATCACCACCTCCACGTCCAGATCGGGATTGATGCGGAAAGTCTGCGCGGCCGCCTTGATCGCCTTCTGGTCGCGCGGGGTGAAGGCGCGCAGCGCATGCTGCACGCGGTTGCCCAGTTGGCCCGCCACTTCATCGGGAATATCGATCGGGTTCTGCGTGACGAAGTACACGCCCACACCCTTGGAGCGGATCAGGCGGACCACCCGCTCGATGGTGTCCTGCAAAGCCTTGGGGGCATCGTCGAACAGCAGGTGCGCTTCGTCGAAGAAGAACACCAGCTTGGGCTTTTCCGGGTCGCCCACTTCGGGCAGCGTCTCGAACAGTTCGGCCAGCAGCCACAGCAGGAAGGTGGCGTACAGCTTTGGGCTGCGCATCAGCTGGTCGGCGGCGAGGATATTGATGATCCCGCGGCCCTTTTCGTCACAGCGGATGAAATCGACGATTTCCAGCGCCGGCTCGCCGAAGAACTGCGCCCCGCCTTGCGAATCTAGCGCCAGCACCTGCCGCTGGATCGTGCCGACGCTGGCCTTGGTGACGTTGCCGTATTTCGTGGTCAGCTCGGCGGCGTTCTCCGCCGTAAAGGCCAGCATCGATTGCAGGTCTTCCAGGTCGAGGAGCAGCATCCCCTGTTCATCGGCATAGCGGAACACGATGTTGAGCACGCCTTCCTGCGTCTCGTTCAGATCGAGCAGTCGGGCCAGCAGCAGCGGGCCCATTTCCGAAACCGTGGTGCGGATGGGGTGGCCCTGCTGGCCGTACAGATCCCAGAACACCGCCGGATTATCGGCGTAGGCATAATCTTCCATGCCCAGTTCTTTCGCGCGCTCCTCCAGCTTGGCGGCATGCTTGAAGGTGGGCGAACCGGGCATCGAAATGCCCGACAAGTCGCCCTTCACGTCAGCCATGAACACCGGCACGCCGGCGGCAGAGAAATCCTCGGCCAGGCCCTGCAGCGTCACTGTCTTGCCGGTGCCGGTGGCGCCAGCGATCAGCCCGTGGCGATTGGCGCGGCCAAGATTGAGCACTTGCCGCCCGCCGCTGGCATCCTTTCCGATGAAAATCTCGCCCGACGTCATGGTCACCCTTCCCGAAAAAATCCGCCTCTGCTTGGCGCAGGCAGCCAACCTCGGTCAAGCAATAGACCCCCATTTTTGCCAGAGATACAGGGGGCCAATAGACACGGGCCAATTTCCGGCTAGAGCGAAGCGCATGGCCGGTCCGGAACCATCCTCGGAACCTTTTGTCCTGCTCGATGACGCGCGCGCCGACGGGGCGAGCGCGGCGCAGCTGTTCGAGCATCCCCGGCAGATCTTTGTCGCGCATCGCCCGCAAGACGTCAGCCGCGTGCTGGACGAGGCCGAAGCCGCGCGGGTGGCCACTGGCGGCACGCTGGCGGGTTACCTCGCTTACGAAGCTGGCCTGGCGCTGGAGCCGCGCCTGCTGCCATTGGCGCCCGCGCGCAGCGGATCGGCCGGGCCGCTGCTGTGGTTCGGGCTGTTCGACAGCGTCACCACTATCGCGCCCGAGGACATGCCCGCCTGGCTGGAAGCACGCGGCGGAACTGCTCACGCGTCAATCGGCCCGATGGACCCGCAAGTGTCGCCTGGCGGCTACCTGCAAGGGTTCGACGCGCTGCAGGAGGCGATCCGCGCAGGCGATATCTACCAGGCCAACTTCACCATGATGCTGGCGGGCAGCGCCACGGGTGAGCCGCTGGCGATCTACCGCGCCATCCGCCCGGCTGCTGCGGCAGGCTATGGCGGGGTGATCTTCGATGGCTCGCACTGGCTGCTCAGCTTCAGCCCGGAACTGTTCTTCACGCTGAAAGGGCGCGAGGCCAAGGTCAAGCCGATGAAGGGCACCCGCCCGCGCGGCGCCACCCCGGCAGAAGACGCGGCGCTGGCCAGCGCCTTGACTGCATCGGTCAAGGACAAGGCCGAAAACCTGATGATCGTGGACCTGATGCGCAACGACCTTGCCCGCGTGGCAGAGGCGGGCAGCGTGCGGGTGGACCATCCGTTTACCGTGGAAAGCTATCCCACGGTGCACACCATGGTTTCCACCGTGCGCGCCACCCTTCAGCCCGGGCTGGGCGCATTGGACATGCTGCGCGCGCTGTTCCCCTGCGGATCGATCACCGGCGCCCCCAAGATCCGCGCGATGGAGCTGATCGACCAGATCGAGCGTGATCCGCGCGGGCCATATTGCGGCGCCATCGGCCGCATCGGCAGCGCGGCAGACGGATCGAGCGATGCCGCCTTCAACGTTGCCATCCGCACCGTGCGCCTGACCCCGGGCGAGAACAATCGGCACAAGGTTGTGGCCGGCGTAGGCGGCGCGATCGTGGCTGACAGCGCGGGCATGGACGAATGGCGCGAATGCCTGGTCAAGGGCGGCTTCCTCCGCGGCCAGGCATCGGGCGCCGACCTGATCGAATCGATGCGGTTTGATCCGGTGGACGGCATCCCGCTGCTGGAACTGCACCTGGAAAGGCTGAAGGCCAGCGCCGCTGACCTTGGCTTTGCCTTCGATCGGCACGAAACCCGCAACCGCATCCAGGCGCTGTGCTTTGAACTGGACGAGCCCGCCAAGCTGCGCATCCTGCTGGCGCGCGGGGGCGAGGTGACCTTGCAAGCCCAGCAGTTGGTGGCGAGTTCGCTGCCGCAGCCGGTGCGCTGCCTGGCCATGCCGCTGCCCGTAGTTTCGGGTGACTGGCGCCTGCGCCACAAGACCACCGACCGCGCTTTCTACGACGACGCCCGCCGCGCCGCACAGGCCGCCGGGGCCACCGAGGCGATCTTCGTGCGCGATGATGGGCTGGTGACCGAGGCCAGCCATTCGTGCATCTTCGTGGAGCGCGATGGCAAGCTGCTGACCCCGCCACTGGCGCTGGGCCTGCTGCCCGGCGTGCTGCGCCGCAGCCTGATCGACGAAGGCCGCGCCGTGGAAGCGGACCTGAACCTGGCCGACCTTGCCGGCGGCTTCCTGCTGGGCAATTCGGTACGCGGACTGATGAAGGCGGAACTCGCATGACCCAGCAACTCAGCCAGATGCTCCAGCGGATCGAAGCCTCGCCCACCACGGCGATGACCGACCGCGCCACGCAATTGCGCGAAGAAGGGCGCGACATCATCTCGCTGTCGGTCGGCGAACCCGATTTCGCCACTCCGCCGCACGTGATCCAGGCGGCCAAGGATGCGCTGGATGCAGGTGCCACCAAGTACACCCCGGTCACCGGCACCATGGCGCTGAAGAAGGCTGCTGCTCTCCACTTCCAGCGTGATCTGGGCATTGCCACCGATCCTTCGCGGATAATCGTCAGCGCGGGCGGCAAGCAGGCCATTTTCGAGGCGATCGTGGCCACGGTCAGCGATGGCGACGAGGTGATCGTGCCATCGCCGTGGTGGGTATCCTATCCGCAGATGGTGCGCTTTGCGGGGGGCAGCGTGGTGCCGCTGGTCACCCACGCGCACCGCAATTTCCGCTTCGATGCGGGCGACGTGGAAGCGCTGATCGGCCCGCGCACCCAATGGCTGATGCTCAATTCACCCGGCAACCCCACCGGCGCGGTCTATCCGGCGGAACTGCTGCTGGCGATCGGCGAAGTGCTGCGGCGCCATCCGCACGTGCTGGTGCTGAGCGACGACATCTACGCGCCGCTCAATTATTCAGATGGTCCGCACGCTACTCTGGCCAACCTGTGCCCTGACTTGTCGGAGCGGATCTGCACCGTTTCGGGCGTGTCCAAAAGCCACGCGATGACGGGTTTCCGCATCGGCGTGGCCACCGGCCCCGCATGGCTGATCGAGGCGATGGGCACGCTGCAAAGCAATTCCAGCGGCAATCCCGCTGCCGTCAGCCAGGCCGCCGCCGTGGCCGCGTTCGAGGGACCGCAGGACTTCTTGGCCGAATGGCGCGAGATATTCCGCCGCCGCCGTGACCTGGTGGTGGCCGGGATCAACGCCATCCCCGGCCTGTCCACTCCGTCGCCCGATGGCGCATTCTACTGTTTCATCGATGCCACCCCGCTGATGGACCGGTTTGACGGTTATGACACCAGGCTGGCGCTGCACCTGCTGGAACACGGCGTGGCCGTGGTGGCCGCATCGGCCTTTGGCGGACGCGACGGCTTCCGCATCTCCTTTGCAACCAGCGAGGCGGTGCTGGAAGAAGCCCTCCGCCGGATCGGAACAGCCC
>JAZKFK010000129.1:0-4462 GCA_040386475.1 Pseudomonadota bacterium
GCGAAGGCTGGGTGCACTGGTTCGTGCGCCACGGCTGGGCGGTCTACGTGGTCGACCGCCCGCAGCATGGCCGCAGCCCGTTCCATCCCGCTCTGCAGGGTGACATGGCTGCGCCGGGGCCGAACATTGCGCTGGAACGGCTGTTCTCGCGGCCAGAGGCGTTCCCGGACAATTACCCGCAAGCGCGATTGCATACGCAGTGGCCGGGCTCGGGCGAACTGGACGATCCGGCCTTCCTCTCGTTCCTGGCAGGGACCGGGCCCACGCTGGCCGATCCTACCGCGTGGCAAGCGGATGCCCAGCGTGCCGGGGCCGAACTGCTCACGCGCATTGGTCCGGCGGTATTGCTGACGCACTCTGCCGGTGGGCCGCCGGGCTGGCTGATTGCCGACGCGCGGCCCGATCTGGTGAAAGCGCTGGTGGCGGTGGAGCCGCTCGGCCCGCCGTTCAGCGCAATCAGCGGAGCGCTGCCTTACGGTATCACGCACGCGCCTTTGAATTTCGATCCGCCGCTGGCTGACGGCGAAGTACTGGCCAGCATGGACCTGCCCTCGCCCGGGCCGGACCTGGTGGCATACAAGGTGCAGACCGAGCCCGCGCGGCGATTGCCCGCCCTTGCCCGCATGCCGATCGTGGTGGTGACGGCGGAGGCCAGTTGGATGGCGGCAGACAACCATGCCATCGTTCACTTTCTGCGCCAGGCCGGGGCCAGCGTCGAGCACCTGAAACTGGCCGAGCACGGCGTCCACGGCAACGGCCATGCGATGCAGCTGGAAAGCAACAGCGACGAAGTGGCCGCGGTAATCGCCCGATGGATCGAGGATACGATTGCAAATTAGTTTGCTAAGGTAACGATTATTGCGGTAGGCATGCGCCATCGGGGAGTAAGGAATGACAATGCGCAAGGCCGTGATCGCTGTGCTTCTGGTGGCGCTGTCGCCTGTTTCGACCTTGGCGCAAGACACCACGATCCGTGCCGCCGATGGCGATTGGCCGCTTTATGCGCGCGATCATTCGGGACAGCGTTTCTCGCCGCTGGCCGATATCAACCGGACCAATATTGGCCAGTTGCAGCAGGCCTGGTCCTATCGCCTGCGCCCTGAAGGCGGCGGCGGCATTCTGGCCGGCACCGTACCCATCGTGATCGACGGCGTGATGTATCTGCCGCTGGGCGATGCGGTGGTGGCGCTGGAGGCGCACACCGGGCGCGAACTGTGGCGGCACCAGGTTGAGGGCGCGACAGTGCGCCGCAGCGTCACCTGGTGGCCGGGTGATGCCTCCCATGGCCCGCGCCTGTTCTATTCAAAGGGCAATGCGCTGGTCGCGCTGAACGCAGCAGACGGCTCGCTGGTCACCAGCTTCGGCACCAATGGCGAGATGGCGTTTGAAGGTACGGCGTACAGCTATCCGCCGTCGATCTTCCGCAACACGCTGATCATCGGCGCGCTGACGCCCGAGATTTCGGTTGGCCCCAGTGGCAATACCCGCGCCTTCGATGCCGTTACCGGCGCCAAGAAGTGGGAATTCAACGTGATCCCCCGCCCCGGTGAAGTAGGGCACGAAACCTGGCTCAACGATGGCTGGATTGACCGGCCCGGCGCCAACATGTGGGTGTGGTATACCACTGCCGATGTGGAGACGGGCCTGGTATTCATGACACTGGGCAGCCCCGGCCCCAATTACTGGGGCGGCGATCGGCCGGGCAACAACCTGTTCGGCAACTCGGTGGTCGCAGTCGATGCCGAGACGGGCGAATATCGCTGGCACTTCCAGACCATCCATCATGACTTGTGGGACTGGGACCTGCCCGCCCCGCCGGTGCTGGTGGACGTGACCGTGGATGGCCAGCGCATTCCCGCGCTGGCAGAAACCGGCAAGCCCGGCCTGATGTACATCCTGGATCGCCGCACGGGTGAGCCGGTCCACGGCGTCAACGAAATGCTGGTCGCCCGCGCCGATGTGCCGGGCGAATGGTACAGCCCCACCCAGCCGATCCCCGTCCGTCCCCAACCGCTCAACCGGATGCACTGGACGCCCGATGACGTGGTGACGGCAGAGGACACCAACGCCGAACACGTCGCCGCCTGCCACGCACTGCTGGACAGTTATGGCGGCACCTTCTTCAACGCCGGGCCGTTCACTCCGTTCTTCCTCCATGAGGAGGGCGATGCCCCGCGCGCTTCAATCAACCTGCCGCACAATGGCGGGTCCAACTGGGGCGGCAGCGCGGCCGATCCGACCACCGGCCTGATTTACCTCAACACCAGCGAAAGCGGCTCGATCGGCTGGATCGAAGCGCGACGACCCGATGGCGACTATGGCCGCGGCACCAACGGCTCAAACCAGCCCTACGATCGCGGCAGCCTTACCGGACCGGGGGCATATGCCAGTTTCTCGGCCAGCTTCCGCACCCCGGAAGGCCGCACCGTCAACCTGCCATGCCTGCGCCCACCGTGGGGCCGCTTGATTGCGGTGGACGGCAACACGGGCGAGATCGCCTGGGCGACGCCGCTGGGCACCACGCCCGAACTGGACCCGGACAAGCAGCTGACCGGATCGAACAATACCTTCGGCGGTCCGATGGTCACCGCCGGCGGGCTGGTGTTCATCGGCGCGACCAGCGACGGCGATTTCCGCGCGTTTGATTCCACCACCGGCGAACAATTGTGGAGCGAGCACCTCGCCTACGCCGCCATGACTGTGCCGATGACCTATCGCGGCAAGGATGGGCGGCAGTATGTCGCGGTCTTTGCCACCGGCTCTGCCTTTGGCGGACCGCCGGTGCGCGGACCCGATGGGCGCCCGGCCAACAACGAACAGCTGATTACCTGGGCGCTGGCCGAATAGGCCCGCCCGCTTGGGAGAAACCACGATGATCCGCAAATTCACCCCAACGGTCGCACTGGCCGCCGCCACGCTGGTCCTGCTGGCAGGCCCGGCGCTGGCCCAGCAAAGTTTCCGCACCCCGGAAGGCGCGCTGCTGGAGGTCAACGATGACCTGGCCTATCCGGTGGGCGCCTTGTCTGAAACCCAGTTGCACGGCACCACGCACCACCTGTTCCGGCAGACATCGGCCAACGTATTCCGCCGCTTCGCGCGCGATATGACCGAGCAGATGGTCGCCTTCTACGTCAACGCGCTGGCCTTGCGGTCATTGAACCCGATCCAGCTGACCAGCACGCAGCAGATGATCCTGACCGGGGTGGGCAGCGGGCAGATAAAGCTTTCCGCCGGCCAGCAGGGAGACCGCAGCTACGACCTGTCCGGCGGCGTGACCGGCGGCACCGGCATCCGCTATTTGCGGCTGACTTACCCCGATGCGGCCACGGTCACGGGCAGGTTCACCGCCGCTGGCTTGCCCGCCCCGCAATTCCGCGAGACCGCTCACGGCGCCCAGGCCCTGGTCACCGATCCCGCCGGCCTGTCGATCCTGATCGTGATCGATCCGCAAGCGCAGGACCATTCGGACGACGGCGTGGGCGTGGGCATCGGCGTGACCGATGTGGTGCGCAGCCAGGAATTCTATCGCGAATTCGTGGGGCTGGACGAGCTGGCACCGATGCAAAGCGAAGTGCTGGGCGTGATGGTCCACCCGTTCCGCCACCAGCAGACCACCATCTACCTGCACCAGGTTGCGCGCGGCCTTCCGGCCGATACCGGCAGCAGCGGCATTCAGTACGTGGTGTCAGACGCGCCGTTCGTGGCCGCCATGGCCGCGCACCGCAATGTGGCCGTGGAGACTCCGCTCAACCGCTTGCGCGGCTTCGACCTGACGACCGTGTGGCTTAACGATCCCGACAGGGTGACAAATTACTTCGCGCAAGTCGGGCCCGACAGCCGCACCGCGCGCGGACAGAACTGAGGCGAGCCAGAACTGACACGAAAAAGGGGGCCGGTCAGCCCGGCCCCCTCTTCAATTCCAAATGTGGTCGAAGCTTACTGCTTCACAGCCACGACGTAAGCCGCCAGCAGATCGATCTCTTCCGGCGAAAGCTGCCCGCCGAAGCCCGGCATGGCACCCTGGCCGTTGTTGATGCGGCTGGCCACGAAGGCCTTGTCCAGCGTGGCGTTGCCATCCAGCGACGGGCCGATGTGGCCGTGGGCGTTGGCATCGGTCAGCACATGGCAGGCGCTGCACGACCACGAATTGAACAGGCCACGGCCTTCCACGACCTGTTCCGCGGTCAAGGGAGCTTCTTCGGCCGCTACTTCGGTGGCCTGGAATTCAGGGCCTTGTGCCAGCGCCACGGCCAGCGGAACCGACAGGAAGGCAGCGCCCAGCGAGGCGAAGGCCAGCTTGTGCCACTTGCCCGAAAGTACAGTCATCGATCCAAACCTTTCCTAAACCAAGATCCCGGTGGCGGGTGCCCCCATCCGGTCAACCACCGCATTAGAGGACACTAGATTTACCGCTGATTTATGCGGCGTTCGCCTCACCGCAATTTTCGGACATTGTCAACCA
>JAZKFK010000130.1:0-2938 GCA_040386475.1 Pseudomonadota bacterium
TGCGCGTGCGTGGTATCGGCGTGGACAAGGCCGGTTTCGATGCCGCGATGGCGCTGCAAAAAGCCGCCGCCCGCGCCGCATGGAAGGGCAGCGGGCAAGCTGCCGATGGCGAACTGTGGTTCGACATTGCCGAGCGCGAAGGCGCGACCGAATTTACCGGTTATGCCAGCACCGAGGGCGAAGGCCGGGTGGTGGCGCTGGTGGTGGACGGCAAGGAAGTGGCGCGGGCCGAAAGCGGCCAGCAGGTGATCCTGATAGTCAACCAGACGCCGTTCTATGGCGAAAGCGGCGGCCAGAGCGGCGACGAGGGCCGCATCACGGGTGACCGGCGGCTGGAAATGACCGTCTCGGACACCTCCAAGCCGCTGGGCCGACTGCACGCGCACCACGGCACGATTACCGGCGGGTCGGTGGAAGTGGGCGATACGGTCCACCTGAAGATCGACGCCACGCGCCGTGACGCCATTCGCGCCAACCATTCTGCCACCCACCTGCTGCACGCCGCACTGAGGAAGCGCCTTGGCGATCACGTGACGCAAAAGGGATCGCTGGTGGCAGCGGCTCGCCTGCGGTTCGATTATTCACATCCCAAGCCGCTGACCGGTGAGGACATTGCCGCGATCGAGGCCGAAGTGAACGCCGAGATCCGCCACAATGCTGAGGTCTCGACCCGGCTGATGAGCCCGGATGACGCGATCGAAGCGGGCGCCATGGCGCTGTTCGGCGAGAAGTACGGCGAGGAAGTGCGCGTGCTCAGCATGGGCAGCGCGGCAAGCGGCAAGCACTACTCGGTCGAATTGTGCGGCGGCACCCATGTGAAGGCCACCGGCGATATCGGCGTGTTCCGCATCGTATCCGAAAGCGCCGTGTCCAGCGGCGTGCGCCGCATCGAGGCGCTGACCGGCGAGGGCGCACGGCAATGGCTGGTGGCGCGCGAGGAAGCACTGAAGGCCGTTGCGGCAACATTGCGAACCGCGCCGGATGAAGTGCTGGAACGCGTTGCCGCGCTGGTTGACGAGCGCCGCACGCTGGAGCGTGAGCTGGCCGAGGCCAAGAAGCAGATCGCGCTGGGTGGCGGCGGCGGCGCTGCTCCCGCGGCGGACGAAGAGATCGGCGGGGTCAAATTCTCCGGTCAGGTGCTCCACGGTTTGGACCCCAAGGATCTGCGTGGACTGCTGGATGAAGCCAAGCAGCGGATGGGCAGCGGCATTGCGGCGATCTGCGCGGTCAATGATGGCAAGGCAGCCTTCGCTGCTGCCGTCACCGATGACCTGACCGGGCGGTTCTCCGCAGTCGAACTGGTGCGCGCTGGCGTGGAAGCGCTGGGCGGCAAGGGCGGCGGCGGTCGGCCGGATATGGCGCAAGGTGGCGGACCGGACGGCGACAAGGCTGACGCCGCCATCACCGCCGTGCGGGCACTGCTGGCGGGATAGTGCGGCAGGGCGCCTAGCCTTCCACAGTACTCGTCCGCAACTTGGGCTTTTTGTCCAGCTCGGCATCCTGCTGGATCTGTTCGCGGAACTCGTCGCGCTTTTCGTGGATGCTGGCGATCACCGGGCCCATCGCCACGCCCAGTTCCACCAGCGCGGCTTCGGATAATTGCAGGCTGCTTTCCAGCGTCTCGGGCACGGCCACCGTGGCGCCGCGCTTGTACAGTTCGGCCGCGTGCACCGCGTCGCGGGCGCGGGCGATGATCGGCAGGTCGGGGTGGGCGGCGCGCAATCTTCGCACCAGTTGCTGCGCCAGCACGTGCTCGTCCATGGTCAGGATCACCGCCGGGCACTCGGCCATGCCCAGCTTGTCCAGCACGTCGCCGCGCGCGGCGTTGGCGAACAGGGCGTTGAAGCCATCCGCTCGCGCGCGGGCAATAATGTCGGCGTCGGCATCGATCCCGATGTAGGGCTTGCCGTGCCGATCAAGCATTTCGGCGACCAACCGGCCCACGCGGCCCAGCCCGATCACGATCACGCGCGGCTTGTCATCATCAATGCTGCGCTCTTCGGGCATTGGCGCGGGTTCCACCCGGCGGCCCATTGTGCGTCCCAGCAGCGCCAGCAGCGGGGTGACGGTGAGGCCGATGGCAATGACAATCTGCCAGAACTGCGCCGTCTCGCGATCCACGATCAGCGCCTGCGTGGCCACGCCCAGCACGATCAGCGAAGTTTCCGAAGGGCTGGCCATCAGGATGCCGGTCTCGGTGGAGGTGCCGGCGCGCGCGCCCATCAGCCGCAGCAGCACGCCGGTGACCAGCGCCTTCAGCACCAGCACGCCGACCACCGCACCGAAGATTGCACCCAGCTGGTCCCAGATCACCATCAGGTCCACGCTCATGCCCACGGTGATCAGGAACACGCCCAGCGCCAGGCCCTTGAACGGCACGATGATGCTTTCCACCTCGCTGTGATACTCGGTCTCGGCGATCAGCAATCCGGCGATCAGCGCGCCGACGATGGGTGACAGGCCGACCAGCTGGGTGGCCAGGCTGGCGCCGATCACCACCAGCAAGCTGGCCGCCAGGAACAACTCCGGGCTTTTGGCGCGCGCAGCGGCGGCGAACAGGCGGGGCAGAGCAAGGCGGCCCAGCACCATCATTGCGAGTACTACCAGCGCGCCCTGCCACAGGGTGGTCAGCAGTCCGCCAAAACCGTCCTGCCCAGCATAGGGCGCCAATGCGCCGAGCAGGAAGATGATCGGTACGATCATGATATCCTCGAACAGCAGCATCGACAGCGCCGCCCGGCCCACCGGGCTGCGCGTGCCGGTTATCGGCAGCACCAGCGCGGTGGACGAAAACGCCAGCGCAAAGCCCAGCGCGGCGGCCGCACTGGGTGACAGGCCTGTAGCCAGCAGCGCCAGCGCCAGCAGCGTCCCGATCAGCAATAATTCCAGCGCGCCAAGGCCGAACACCAGCTTGCGCATCTGCCACAGGCGATTGAAG
>JAZKFK010000130.1:3038-13393 GCA_040386475.1 Pseudomonadota bacterium
TTCCAGCGCGCCAAGGCCGAACACCAGCTTGCGCATCTGCCACAGGCGATTGAAGCTCAGCTCCAGCCCGATGGTGAACAGCAGCAGCGTGATGCCAAACTCGGCGAACGGCGCCAGCGCCTCGGTATCGGTAATGGTGATCCAGTACAGCCACGGCACATCGGGCACCACCCGGCCCAAGCCGAACGGCCCGACCAGCAGGCCGACCAGGATGAAACCGATGATCGGGGTGATGCGGAAGCGGGCAAACAGCGGGATCACGATCCCCGCCGCGCCCAGGATCACCAGCGCATCGGACATCCAGGGAGAGATTGTTTCGGGGTGCATCGCCGTGGTGTATGGCAGGCTGGCGATGATTACCGCAACGCACAATTCACCTGATACGCAGCCTGACGTGCTTATCGTAGGCGGCGGCCCGGCGGGCATGATGGCCGCGCTGCTGCTGGCGCGCGGCGGCGTGCGCGTGCTGGTGTGCGAGAAACACGGCGATTTCCTGCGCGATTTCCGGGGTGACACGGTGCACCCCAGCACCATGGAAGTGCTGGACCAGGTGGGGCTGCTGGCGCGGTTCCTGGCCCGCCCGCATGACAAGGCCTACCGCGCGCAGATCCGCTTTGCCGGGCGTGACTACACGGTGGGCGAATTGTCGCACCTGCCCACGCCCGCGCCGTTCATCGCCATGATGCCGCAATGGGATTTTCTCGATTTCCTGCGGGATGAGGCGGGGGTTTATCCCGGCTTCGCCTTGCGGATGGATGCCGGGGTGACCGGGCTGATCGAGGCCAACGGACGCATTGCCGGAGTTTCGCTGGCCGATGGTAGCCAGATTCGTCCGCGCCTGCTCACCATCATGGCAGACGGGCGCGGATCGCTGGTGCGACGCGATCGGGTGCTGCCGGTAACCCAATTCGGTGCGCCAATGGACGTGCTGTGGTTCCGCCTGCCCAAGGCGGGCAACAATGGCGACATGGTGCGCGGTGCGGTCGATACCGGGCGCATGATCATTCTGATCGATCGCAAGGATTATTGGCAGGCAGCCTTCCTGATCGCCAAGGGCAGCGGCGATGCCGTGAAGGTACGCGGAGTGGACTGGATCAAGGACCAGTGCCGCGCAGCTTTTCCAGATCTCGACCTTGGTGGCGCGGGCGGGCTGGATCGGGTGGACGACCTGGTCCTGCTGTCGGTGGCGCTTGACCGGCTGGATACCTGGCACCGACCCGGCTTGCTGGCCATCGGCGATGCGGCGCACGCGATGAGCCCGATTGGCGGCGTTGGCATCAACCTGGCCATCCAGGACGCGGTGGCCACGGCCAACCTGCTGGGCGCGCGACTGGCAGCGGGTGAACTGGCGGACGACTTGCTCCACCGCGTCCAGCGGCGGCGACTGTTGCCCACATGGGCGATCCAGAGGGGGCAGAAGGCAGCGCAGGATAACCTGATCGCGCGCGTGCTGGGCGGCAAGCCAGTCACCGCGGCGCCGCTGATGGTGCGGCTGCTGGACCGTTACCCGCTACTTCGGCGTATTCCCGGACGGATCATCGGGCTGGGAATCAGACGGGAGCGAGTGACCTGGCCACCCGCTCCCGTGAATTAGTCAGTCGGTAAGGCTAGATCAGACCAGGCCCTGCGCCTGCATTTCCTCTTCCAGCGCCACGCGGATCGCTTCGAAGAACTGCTCGGTGGTCATCCACGGCTGGTCCGGACCGATCAGCAGCGCCAGATCCTTGGTCATCATGCCCTTTTCCACGCAGGCCACGCAGACGCGCTCCAGCGTTTCGGCGAACTTGATCACGTCGGGCGTGTTGTCGAACCGGCCACGATAGATCAGGCCGCGTGTCCATGCGAAGATGGAAGCGATGGGGTTGGTACTGGTGGCCTTGCCCTGTTCGTGCTGGCGGAAATGGCGGGTGACGGTGCCGTGGGCGGCTTCTGCCTCCACGGTCTTCCCATCGGGCGTCATCAGCACGGAGGTCATCAGGCCGAGGCTGCCGAAGCCCTGCGCCACCACGTCGCTCTGCACGTCGCCGTCGTAGTTCTTGCAGGCCCACACGAACTTGCCGCTCCACTTCAGCGCGCTGGCCACCATGTCATCGATCAGGCGATGTTCGTAGATGATGCCCAACTCGGCGAACTTTTCCTTGAAGCCTTCGGTCTCGAAGATCTCCTGGAACAGGTCCTTGAAGCGCCCGTCATAGGCCTTGATGATGGTGTTCTTGGTGCTGAGGTACACCGGCCACTTGCGGTCGATGCCATAGTTGAAGCTGGCGCGGGCGAAATCGCGGATCGAATCGTCCAGGTTATACATCGACATGGCCACGCCGGGGGCCTTGAACTGATATACCTCGCGGTCGATCACTTCGCCATTATCGCCTTCCCATACCAGCCGCAGCTTGCCGGGGCTGGGGACGAGGAAATCGGTGGCGCGGTACTGGTCGCCAAAGGCATGGCGGCCAACCACGATCGGGTCAGTCCAGCCGGGCACCAGCCGGGGCACGTTCTGGATCACGATCGGTTCGCGGAAGATGGTGCCGCCCAGGATGTTGCGGATGGTGCCGTTGGGGCTCTTCCACATCTGCTTGAGGCCGAATTCCTCCACCCGCTGCTCATCCGGGGTGATGGTGGCGCACTTCACGCCCACGCCGTGCTCGGCAATGGCGTTGGCAGCATCGATGGTGATCTGGTCATCGGTCTCGTCGCGCTTCTGCACGCTAAGGTCGTAATACAGCAGCTCCACGTCGAGGTAGGGCAGGATCAGCCGCTCGCGAATCCATTCCCAGATGATCCGGGTCATCTCGTCGCCGTCGATCTCGACGATGGGGTTCGTGACTTTGATCTTGGCCATCTGCTGGTCCTCGCATGTGTTGGGCGTGAGTGGGAAAAACGTGGTGTTTCGCGAGGGGTCTTAGCAGCGGCACCGTCAGGCGCAAGAGAGCGGCGGGGCGGCAATGCGTGTATGCTGAAGAAGCAGGCTGGCAAGGCCGGGCATGGCGCGTACCAGCGCCAGCGCGAGTGGCTGGGCGATGGGGCTTTCGGCCATGGCGCGGGCGGTGCGGGCCACGGCCAGCGGCTGCCACGCAGCGCGCGCCAGTTGCCGCTGGTAGGCGGGCGCTGCCGCTGCTCCACCGCGCAGGAAAGCTTGCCCCGCCATTGCCCCGCTGGCCATGGCAATGCCCATGCCTTCACCCGCCAGCGAGGGGATCACCGCCGCCTGGTCGCCCAACCGGAACAGGCCGGACGGGGTCTCGCGAGCGATCCAGCCATAGGGGACCGAACCGATGGTCTCGATGCGGGCAGAGTGCCAGCCGGGCTCCAGCCGCTGGGCAAAGCGCGGGTGCTGGCGGGCGAGGCTTTCCAGCAAAGCGCGCGGATCGCCGCCAGCTTGTGTCAGGCGCGACTTCTTGATTGCCAGGCACAAGTTGGCCGTGCCGTTCTCCTGCAACACTATCCCGCCATAGCCGCCATCGAACAGGTGCAGTTCGATCATGCCTGCCAGTTCGCGCCGCAGGGCGGGCGAGGGGGTGATGCGCAAGCGCAGGCCCAGCGCCGGATCGGCTGCGATGCGCGGGCGCGGCTGGCCGCGCACATCGTGCTTGCCGCTGGCGAGTAGCAGTGCCGCACCCTGCCAGTCGCGACTGCCGTGAGCGACAAGGCCGCGCACCTTGCGGATTATATCGACCGCCAGTTCGGCTCCGGCGGCCAGGGCCTTATTACGCAGCGCGGAGTCCAGGCCGCGGCGTGACAGGCCCCAGGCGGGCGCGGGGAGGGCGGCCTGGGATTGTCCATCGCCGGCAAACACCCGCAAGGTGGTCACCCGGTGCGCGCCCAGCGCGTCGGGCGATACGCCCAGCGCGGACAATTGCTCGGCACTGCGCCATGACAGGAACCCGCCGCACAGCGCATCGCCCGGCTCTGCACTGCGGTCGAGCAGCAGGGGCCGCGCACCGGCGCGCGCCAGCACGATGGCGGCGGCGCATCCCGCCGGGCCTGCGCCCAAGATCAGCGGACCCGGGAAATGCATAGCCGGAAGGGGAACCAGCGCTCGATTCGCGCCTGGGGAATGCCTGCCTGCGCCAGGATCGCGCGCCATTCGGCGGGGCGATAGGAGCGGGCGATCGAGGTCTGGCCATCCTTCCGCACGACCGGGTGCGAGCGCATCAGGCGCGCGAGCAGCGGGTAACCAAGGTAGCTGAGCGAATGGCGATGCAGGTCGTTCACCAGCCAGCCGCTGGTCGCCTCGGCCTCCATGAATTGCAGAAACGCCTGCAATTGCGGCGGCGTCATGTGATGCGCCACCAGGCTGGAGACGACACAATCGAAGCCTTGCCCGGCCAGGTCGGCATAGTCGCCGGTGATGTAGGTGATCGGCAGGGCCGAATCGGTCACGGCGCGAGCGGCGGGTTTGCTGTGCGGGTTGAGGTCGACGCCCACCAGCCGCGCTTTCTTGCCCCTTCGCCAGGCCCAGTGGGCGATGCGGCGCAGCATGTCGCCCTGGCCGAACCCCACGTCGAGCAGCGAGAAGTGCTGCTTGTCCGCCAGCGCCTCCTCAAGGAAGGCATAGGTCGGCCGCGCGGCCAGCGTCACGGTGTTGACCCGCGCCAGATCGGCCAGCAGCGCGCGATAGTCGGACTCCGGCAGGTCCGGATCGTCCATCAGTTCCTCGGTCAGGCGCCGCTCAGCCAGCATCGCCATCACTCCAGCCGAAATGCAGTCCTTCCAGCGCCAGCCCCGGCCCGAAGGCGAGGGCGATGCCGCTGGCAGGGCGGTTGGCCCACATGCGTTGCAGCACAAACAAGACGCTGGCGGAGGACATGTTGCCATATTCGGCCAGCACCCCGCGCGATGCGGCCAGCTTTTCCGGCGGCAAGTGCAGCCCGCGCTCCACCGCATCAAGGATCGATCGTCCGCCCGGATGCACCGCGAAAGCCTGCGTCCCGACAGGTGCGAGGGCCTTTCCCAGCGCCGGATCGGTGAAAGCCGCAGCCAACCGGCCAGGCACTGCGCCCGCCAGATGCATGGCAAAGCCGGTGTCGCCCACGGTCCAGGTAATCAGCTCGGCACTGTCCTCCAGCACGCGGCTGATGCCTGCGCCCAGCGTTAAGCCGGCGCCATCGCTGCAAACAATCGCCGCTGCTGCGCCATCGGCAAACTGGCGCATGGCTAGCAGCGCTTCCACGCTATCGGTCTGTTGCAGGTGCAGCGTGCACAGCTCCACTGCTACCACCAGTACTCGCGCGTGCTGCTCGGAGCGGACAATGTGGCCAGCGGTGCGCAAGGCGGTGATCCCGGCATAGCAGCCCATGAACCCGATGGAGACGCGCTCCACTTCGGCGGACAAGCCCAGCCGGCGGGCAATCACCTGATCCAGCCCCGGGGCCATGAAGCCGGTGCAGCAGGCGAGCACCAGGTGCGTTACACCGTGCAGCTCCTCGCCCAACCCGGCAATGGCGCGCAAGGCCAGTTCCGAGGCCTCGGTTGCGAACAGGGCCATGCGCCGGGCGGTGGAAGGGAAGGGTTCGGATCCGTAAAACGCCGCTGCATCGGGCCGCCCATCGGCGCCGTCGAGCACCGAGTAGCGGTGGGCTATGCCCGAGCGATCGGCCATGCGGTCAAACACGGCACGTTGGCGATCATCGCTGATCTGCGCATCGGCCCATTGGCGGAACACGTCTTCGATGGCCCCCGAAGGGACAGCCGTGGCCAATGCCGCGATGCGGGGAGGGGAAGCGGGCGACACCATGATGCACCATAGCAACCGCTGGCCGCAGCGATAGGTCCGCAGCAGGCACAAAAAACCCGCCGGGAAGGCGGGCCTTTGCTCAGTCAGCGAATGGTGGGCGTAGCAAGGATTGAACTTGCGACCCCTACGATGTCAACATAGTGCTCTACCACTGAGCTATACGCCCGCACCATTCGAGAGGCGGGCCATTAGCGCCATGCCCCGCACGTTTCAAGTGCCTTACTGGCGATTACATGCGCAGCGGCACGGCATCCTCGAACATGCGCTCAACTTCCATCACCAGGTCCTTCAGGTGGAACGGCTTGGACAGCATCTTGGCATGCGGCGCATCGCGGCTGGCGCGCAGGGTTACGGCGGCGAACCCGGTGATGAACATCACCTTGGTGGAGGGGCTGATCTCGGCGCAGTATTGCGCCAGTTCGATCCCGTCCATTTCGGGCATGACGATATCCGACAGCAGCAGGTCGAAGATCTCGGTCTTCAAGTGCGGCAGCGCAGCCTCGCCACTGCCCACGGCGACCACCGAATAGCCTGCCTTGTCGAGCGCACGGCTGATGTAGCCGCGCATGGCTGCATCGTCTTCGGCCAGCAGGATTCGGATCATCGCTCGGTGCCCCCTCGTAGTGTTTGCCAGACGGGGCCTAGACCGAAAGGTTCCTAAATTCGCGTGGCTTTTTCCGGGTGACCAGCTTTGGAACAC
Organism: Pseudomonadota bacterium; assembly: GCA_040386475.1. Classification (GTDB taxonomy): domain Bacteria; phylum Pseudomonadota; class Alphaproteobacteria; order Sphingomonadales; family Sphingomonadaceae; genus Alteraurantiacibacter. The sequence goes on from JAZKFK010000130.1 coordinate 9,476, forward strand.
CAGCCTTTGACTTCGTGTAGGATTGGCTGCAGCACCACGCTTGAAATGGTCACCCCCACACCTGCAAGACCGGACGATTCGGGCCGCAGCCTTGGCGGCGTGTTGCCCGATGGCGATGGGTGTGCGGCCTTCTCGCTGCTCGGCCCGCACAGGGCTGACCTGCCGGTGCTGATTGCGGTGCCGCACGCCGGGCGGACCTATCCCGCCAGCCTGCTCGCCGCGATGCGCCAACCGCAAGCGGCCTGTGCCCGGCTGGAAGACCGGCTGGCCGATGTGCTGGCGCAACGGGTGGCGCAATTGACGGGCGCTGCCCTGCTGGTGGCACAGGCGCCGCGCGCGATGATAGACCTGAACCGCGCGCCCGAAGACATGGACTGGGAGATGGTCGTGGGGCCGCCACCGCCGGGAACGTTTCGCCATGCAGCCGGGCGCCGTGCGCGGAGCGGGCTGGGGCTGGTGCCGCGCCGCCTGCAGGGGCTGGGTGACTTGTGGCGCGCGCTGCTGCCCGCCGCTGACCTGCAGGCGCGGATCGAACTGGTCCACCGGCCTTATCACCGTGCCCTGGGGCAGGCGCTGGAAGACCTGCGCGACCGGTGGGGCGCGGCCCTGCTGATCGACCTGCATTCGATGCCGCCGCTGGGTCCCAAGACGGGAAATGACCCGGCGCCGGATTTCGTGATCGGCGACCGCTATGGCGCATCGTGCGCAGGCAGCCTCAGCCTGCTGGCCAACACGCATCTGGCGCAAGCCGGGCAACGCGCGGCGCACAATCGGCCCTATGCCGGTGGCTATGTGCTAGATCGCCACGGGGCGCCGCAACGCGCGCTGCACGCGATGCAGGTGGAGGTGTGCCGCACGGCCTATCTCGATCCCGCGCTGCGCGAGCCGGGGGAGGGGCTGGAAGGCGTGGCGCAAGTGCTGGCCGGACTGGTGCGGCGGCTGGCGCAGGAACTGGGCAGCCAAGCCATGCCGCTTGCGCAAGCCGCCGAGTAAGTGCGCAGCCGAGTAAGCGGGCAGCCGAGGCGGGGGCATAAAAAAGCCGCCTCGCGCTATAAGGGCACGAGGCGGCCAAGGTTCAGGGAGGAATGCACCGAAGTGCATTGTCACCACCGGCCATGAGGGGAGCCGGGGGACGCCCTTGAACTAATTCGCAAGCGCAAAAATTCAAGGATTATCTCACGCACGGTCTCCGAAACGACAGCGGGGGCGGCGCTGTTCGGCGCCACCCCCGCTGCTGATTCGCTGGTTTTCGCGAGAGGTTTTAGCCAGATCAGGAGGCGGCTACGGGGCCACGACCCTGTGCATCGGCGCGGGCAAACACCACGCGCAGCAGATCAAGCGACATCATGTGGGCATAGATCAGGCCCAGAAGGCCGCTTTCCACCATCTTGCGCAGCTGATCGCCGCGCAGTTCGCGCAGCTTCTTCTCGTCGACCATCTGGAAGCCGCGATAGACGAACGGCTGGCCCTGGCCATCCATGCGGTTGATCGCCACTTCGCCTTCCATCAGCAAGTCATGCGCCTTCAGCTCGTCCATGAACGCCTTGGTGCGCATGCCGGCTTCCTCGAACTTCTCGCAGAAGTTCAGCAGTTCCTGTGTGTGCGCCGAGGGGGTCTGGTCATCATTGAACAGCGGCGCGCCTTCCGGGAAATCGCCCAGCAGGCCGCTGGACGGATCGAAACACAGCGACAGGTTCTCGTCGTCCTGGCGCATCTTCACCAGCAGAAACGGATAGCGGCGGATATAAGCCGGGATGTAAGGCGTGCCGATCAGCGTGCCATCGGGCTCGAAATAGGTGTTCACGCCTTCGTTCAGGCCCATCACGGCCAGCGGCACGGGATTTTCGCCGGTGGAGAACACGATCGGGAAATCGCGCTGCGCCATCGGGAATTCCTCCACCGTCAGCGGCACGACATGCTGGGTGGCGACCCACGGAGCCTTGTCTACCTGGATGGCCTTCCACGAGGCATGTTCCTGCGTGTTGAGCGGAACAAGATCGTTGTAGCTGATCGGCAAACCGGGCTTCGGCGCGCTGGCCATGGCATTCTCTCCAGATATCAGATTGTGGACCGGTCCCGGGACGGGCCGACGACGTTGGCGGCGGGCTTTAATGACTGCCGCCCGCAGAGGCAAGACCCCCTAGCCGAGGGGAGCGGGATGGGCCAAGGGTTGCGGCACCAGCTTGCCCGGATTGAGCAGGCCTTGCGGATCCAGCGCGCGCTTTACCGCTGCCATCATCGCCAGATGCACCGGATCCCCCAAGCGCGCCAGCTCGGCCACCTTCAATTGGCCGATGCCGTGCTCGGCACTGATCGAGCCGCCCCATTGGGTGACAAGATCATGCACGAAGCTACTGATTTGCTTGCCTTGTGTCGCTTCCCATTCGCCACGCACAGCGCCTTGCGGGGCGAGCACATGGTAATGCACGTTGCCATCGCCCAGATGCCCGAAAGCCACCGCCTTGGTGCCGGGGAAGCGGGCTTCGACCTGGCCCAGCGTTTCGGCCACGAAATCGGCCATGCGCGCCACAGGCACCGAGATATCGTGCTGCATGGCCGGGCCCAGCGCCCGTTCTGCCGGGGCGATCTCGTCACGCAAGGCCCAGAACTCCTCGGCCTGCGTCTCGTTCATGGCGATGGTCGCATCGTCCACCAGCCCGGCCTCGAAGGCGCTTTCCAGCAGCGCCTGCGCACGGGCGGGCAGAGTGGCGGCAGAGGCACTGTCAGCCACCAGCTCTATCAAGGCGTTCCACTCGTGCATCGCGCCCAGCGGATTGCGTCCGCGCGGGTTGTGATCGAGCACGGCCTGCAACGAATGGCGCGGCATCACCTCGAAGCCTTCCAGCGCGTCGCCCGCCTGCGCTTCGGTATGGACCAACAGCCGCCGCGCATCGCGGATATCCTTCAGGCCCGCCCACAGCACCACCCGGTCTGCCAGCGCGGGCAGCAGCCGCAGGGTTGCCCCGGTGATGATCCCCAGCGTGCCTTCGGACCCGATCAGCAATTGCTTCAGGTCGAAGCCGCGGTTGTCCTTCTTCAGCGGCACCAGCGAATCGAACACCGATCCATCGGCCAGTACCGCCTCGATCCCCAGTACTTGCGCGCGCATCGATCCGTGGCGCAGCACTTGCGTACCGCCAGCATTGGTGGCGATCAGCCCGCCGACGGTGGCCGAGCCCTTGCCACCCAGCGTCAGCGGGAAGCGCAAGGCCAGCGGCGCCACCGCTTCGTGCAGCGTTTGCAGGATCACACCCGCCTCGCAGGTGATTTCGCGCGCCTCTGCGTCCAGCCGGACGATGCGGTTCATCCGCCGCAATGACAGCACCAGCGCAGCGCCGCTCTCGTCGGGAGTAGCCCCGCCCGACATGCCCGAATTGCCGCCCTGTGGCACCAGCGGCACGCCATGTTTGGCGCATAGCGCAACCAGTGCGGAAACTTCCGCCGTAGTGGCGGGAGAGGCTAGCCCGATGGCCCGCCCGGTGTAGCGCCCGCGCCAGTCGGTCAGCCACGGATCGACCAGATCAGGGTCTTGCGTAAAGCCACGCGGCCCAAGCAGGGCGGCGGCGGCTGTGGTGAATGCGTCACGTGCGGTCATAATCCGGCTCATGCCAGCGCGCGCGCGGCCTTGCCAAGGGTAATGTGCTGGGCCAATGCCTCTATTCAGGGGTTAAGCCACTATTCAAGCTATCGCCGTAAAGGGGGTGGAGCAGGCCGTAACCGGGTTGCCCAAACGTCGATCCATGAAAAAGCACCTCATCCTTGCTGCGGCCGCTTCGGCCATGCTCATCCCGGCCCTGGTTGCCGTGGAGGCGCCGCTATCGGCGCAGGACGTGCTGGGCCTGGAAGCGGTGGCATCTCCTGAATTGCGCGTGCTGGAGGATGCCAGCCGGCCCGAAAGCTGGGGCCAGGTGCGGATCG
>JAZKFK010000131.1:0-10107 GCA_040386475.1 Pseudomonadota bacterium
CCGAAGCGCGGCTGGAGGATGCGGCGGGCAAGCTTTACGCCACCGCCACCAGCACCCTGCTGATCGAGCCCGAGGCTTAGCTTAGCCACTGTCGCCCCAGTTCGATCGCCCCGGTAATCCCCGCCAGGTCGCCCAAACCGGGGGCCACGATCACTGATGACAGATCGCGGTCATAAGCCGCAACATAGCCCGCCAGCTTGGCGCGGGTCAGGTGCTGTACTGCCGCCAGCAGGCCCGGCGCCTTCATTACCCCGCCGCCAAAGATCATCACTTCGGGCATATGCGTCAACGCCAGCGTCATCGCATATTCAGCCAGGTAATCGGCCACCCGCCCAATCTGCTGCGGTGTGGCGGCCGACAAATCATGCCCCCAGCGCGCTAGGATCGCCGGGCCGCTGGCGAGGCCTTCAAGGCAATCGCCGTGGTAAGGGCAAATGCCCGGCCAGGCATCGTCAGCAACTCGCGCGGGCTTCACGTGGCCAGCTTCAAGGTGCGACAGCCCGCCCAGCGTGCGCCCGTGATGGACCACGCCGGTGCCAACTCCGGTACCCACGTTGGTATAGGCCACGCAACCCTTGCCTTGTCCGGCACCGTAACGCCACTCACCCAGCGCTGCTCCATTGACGTCACTATCGACGGCAATGGGCACGCCGAATGCTGCCAGCGCGCTACGCCACGAGGCCCCGCTCCACCCCGGCTTGGGCGTGGTGGTGATCGTGCCATAGGCGGGCGAGGCGGGATTGGTGTCGAGCGGGCCGAAGCTGGCGACGCCAAACGCGCCGATGGAGCCGTGGCGATCCTGCGCGGCGGCGAACCATTGAGAACACTGGGCAAAGGTGGCTGCCGGATCGCAGGTGGCAATGCGCGCTTGGTCAACGATGGTCTCGCCTTTGTTGGCAATGGCGAGCAGAAACTTCGTCCCGCCCGCCTCGATTGCGCAGATCAAGGCCATTTGCGCGCTCCCTCCCGGTTTGTGCTTCGAGGTTCGCGATTGGCGCGCGATTGGCAAGAGGGGCGCAGTCAGCCGGTCGCGCCGCCGGCCGCAGGGTCAATCAGTTCGTCAAGGAAAGTGGCGATCAGCGATGACTGCGAATTGACCCCGGCCTTGGCATAAATCCGCGTCAGTTGTGCGCGCACCGTGCCTTCTGCCGCATTGCGCATGGCGGCGATCTGGTGCGCATCGCAGCCCTTCAAGGCAAACAGTGCGACATCCGCCTCGGCCGGGGTCAGGCCCCACTGGGCAAAGCGAAGCCGGACCAGGTCTGCCGTCGCTCCCCGTGCCAGCGCCACGGCTGTTTCGTCACGCCGGGCGGCCAGCACCAGCGCCTTGACCTGCAAGGCCCCGATCACCACGGCCACCAGCAGCGCGGCCACCGCCAGCCCCTCGATCACCAGGTGGCCGGCTGTCTCGCTGCCGCCCAGGTCACCCACCACGTCGACGATGAAGAACAGCGCCGCCACCGATTGCAGGGCCACGACGATGGTCAGCGCCGTGGCCTTGCTTTCCAGACTGTGCTTGCGCGCCTTCATGGTGGTTGCTTATCGGTGGCCCGGGACCATGGCCAGAATTACCTTGCGGCCGCTGCGGCGGGTTTCGAACGCCACGCCTGCCAGGTGCAGCAGGATCAGCAGGTACAGCAGGTTCACCGCCGTTTCGTGCACTTCTGCGGCGGCGCCCTCCTCATGCTCGCCCCGCTCCTCGTCCTCGCCGTATTCGGTGCTTTCAGCGGTCTCCGAAGTACTGGCCAACCCTGCCGTATCGGGCAGGCCGGCCATGGCGATGCCGGTGGCGATGATTACGCCAAGGCACGTCCAGATGGCATAGACCATCAGCGCCCCCAGCGGATTGTGCGACTTGTGCTCGCTATGCACGCCGGCACGAATGTCGCGCAGGTGTGCGATGGCCCGCTTCGGGCTGGGCAGAAAGGCGGAGAAACGCGCTTCCGCAGGGCCGATCAGACCCCACAGCAGGCGCAGCGCCAGGATGGCCAGCAAGGCATAGCCGACCCACACGTGAGCGGCTGAGCCATCCTCGGTAATCACGGCATTGGCCAGTACGGCCAGCACCACCGACCAGTGCGTCAACTTGACCACGGGATCCCACCGGGCGCGCCTTGGGGATAGCGTTGGGGACGGCACTGTTGCCGGGCTTGGTGCAGTATCGGTCATGGCATGGCTCCTTCGCGGTTCGACCGGGCCGGATCTGGCCGCTGGTCGAACCCCGCGCCATTGGAGCAGAGCTTATTCCGCGCCCGATAAGCAGGCGCTTACGCAGGGGGGCTCAATCCTCGTCCCGCTCCATCAGCGCGCGCAGCTTCAGCATCGCTTGCGCTTTCAGCTGATGCTGGCCCCGCCAGCAGCGGGCCGCGCGGCCTAGCCTGCTCGCTTGCGGCGGCGCAGGTCGGCCCGCCAGCCGGCCGGGGACACGCCGCAATGGCGGGCGAAGAAGCGCGAGAAATAGGCCGCATCGGCAATGCCCACGCTCTCGCCCACTTCGGCCACCGACAAGGCGGAGAAGGCCAGCAAGCGTTGCGCTTCCAGCACGGCGCGCTGGTCACGGATGGCGGTGGGGGATTGCCCGGTGGTTGCGCAGGCTTCCCGCAAGCTGGTCTCGCTCACCCCCAGCATCCGCGCCCATTCGCGCAACGGCTCGCGATTGCGATAGCGTTGCTCCACCAGATGACGGAAGCGGGCCAGCAGGGCGCGCTGGCGGGGCGAGCCTGCCGGCTGCGCATCGGCCTGCTGCAACCGCCGCGCAGCCAGCACCAGAACGCCAAGCAGGCCGGCGTGCAGCGCGGCAGCCTGACCCAGCCCCACCCATGACAATTCGCGGGCAATGCGGCCAATGGCCACGTCGATCTCCTTAGCATCCGCCGGGTCCAGCGGGATGCAGCGCGGGGCGCTGAACAGCGGGGCGAATTCGGGATAGGTGGCCAGCACCTGGTGCAATTGCACGTCTGCCAGGGTCAGCACATGGCCACGCGATTCGGTGGCCCAGGTGAATCCGTGGACGCATCGCGCGGGCACAGCCAGCAGGGCGGGGGCGGTGAAGGGAAACTCCTCCGCTTCGTACAGGATCGTCCCACCACCCTCGGCAATCAGCAGCAAATGGTTGAGATCGCTGTGCTTGTGCGGGGCAATGCGCCAGTTGCCGGGGCGTGATCGGGTGGCCAGATCCTCCACGTGGATGAAATCCGGATCGGCCGCCTGGCTCGGTTCTCCATACAGGAAAAAGTGCGGCAGCAGCTGTTCGGTCATGCCGCGCACCCTAGGCGGTTGCGTTGAATAGTCCAAGTCTGCCGCTGGACCGGCCATTCACCTGCGGGCTCGGAACACCTATCATCGTGACGATAAGTTCTGCGGGAGAGGCAGTGTCATGAAGACCCAGGTTTGCATTATCGGCGCGGGGCCTGCGGGCCTGCTGCTCGGCCATTTGCTGCGCGCCGAGGGCGTGGACTGCGTGGTGCTGGAGCAGCGCGACCCCGCTTACGTGCTCAGCCGCATCCGCGCGGGCGTGCTGGAAACCATCACCGTCAGCCTGATGGAACGGCTGGGCCTTGATGCGCGGCTGAAGGCGGAAGGGTTGCCAGAGGACGGCTTCAACCTGGCCGATGGCGAGCGGCTGATCCGCATTCCGATCAACGAGCTGACCGGCCAGCAGGTGTGGGTCTATGGCCAGACCGAGATCACCAAGGACCTGATGGACGCCGCGCCCGAGCGTGGGCTGGAAGTGGTCTATGAGGCGCAAGGCGTGACGCTGCACGCAATCGACAGCGATGCGCCATACGTCACCTATACCAAGGACGGCGCCGATCATCGCGTGGATTGCCGCTTCATTGCGGGGTGCGACGGGTTCCACGGCCCCAGCCGCCAGGCGATCCCCGCCAGCGTGGGGCAGGCTTACGAGCGGGTCTATCCGTTCGGCTGGCTGGGCATCCTGGCCGATGTGCCGCCGTGCAATCATGAGCTGATCTATGCCAACCACCCGCGTGGCTTTGCCCTGGCCAGCATGCGCAGCCACACACGCAGCCGCTATTACATCGATGTGCCGCTGACCGAAAAGCTGGAGGACTGGCCCGACGATCGCTTGTGGGATGAACTGGCCGTGCGCCTCGGCCCCGAAGCGGCGGCCAACATGACGAGCGGACCGTCGATCGAAAAGTCTATCGCCCCGTTGCGCAGCTTCGTGTTCGCGCCGATGCGCCACGGCAGCCTGCTGTTGTGCGGCGATGCGGCGCACATCGTGCCGCCCACGGGGGCCAAGGGCCTGAACTTGGCGGCATCGGATGTGCACTATGCGTGCGATGCCCTGGTGCGCTTCTTCCGTGCTGCGGACAGCGATGCCATCGGGGGTTACTCCGCCAAGGCGCTGGCCCGCGTATGGCAGTGCGAGCGGTTCAGTTGGCAATTGACCAAGCTGATGCACCGCTTCCCGGAAGATGGCCCGTTTGAACGCGCGATGCAGGTGGCGGAACTGGATTACATCGCCGCCAGCCGCGCCGCGCAATTGGTGATTGCCGAGAACTACGTTGGCCTGCCGGTGTAAGGCAGGCGGTCAGCGGTTTGCCATTGCCATGGGGAAACACAGGCGGCATACACTGTTATAGCTTATAGCAATAACCCTGGAGTGGATCATGGAATTTACCCGTCTCAACCCGATGACCGGCGCGGTCGCTTCCAGCGCGGTTGCCATGAAGGCGGGCGATATTCCCGCCATTGCCGAACGTGCGCAGGCAGGCTTTGCCGTGTGGTCGAAGATGGGCCCCAATGCACGCCGCGCGGTGCTGAACAAGGCGGCTGACGCGCTGGTGGCGAAGAAGGATGACTTCGTCGCTGCGATGATGGGGGAAATCGGTGCTACCGCTGGCTGGGCCATGTTCAACCTGATGCTGGCCGCCGGCATGGTGCGTGAAGCCGCCGCCATCACCACCCAGATTGCCGGCGAGGTGATCCCGTCCGATCACGAAGGCACCATCGCCATGGCTGTGAAGGAGCCGGTGGGCGTGCTGCTGGGCATTGCCCCGTGGAACGCGCCGATCATTCTTGGGGTGCGCGCCATCGCCGTACCGCTGGCTTGCGGCAATGCGGTGATCCTGAAGGCTTCCGAACAGTGCCCGCGCACCCATGCGCTGATCATCGAGGCCTTTGCCGAGGCCGGCTTCCCCGATGGCGTGGTCAACGTGGTGACCAATGCGCCCGAAGATGCCGCAGCCGTGGTGGGCGCGCTGATCGATGCGCCGCAGGTGAAGCGGATCAACTTCACCGGCTCTACCGCAGTGGGCAAGATCATTGCCAAGCGCGCCGCCGAACACCTGAAGCCGGTTCTGCTGGAACTGGGCGGCAAGGCGCCCATGATCGTGCTCGACGATGCCGACTTGGACGAGGCCGTAAAGGCCGCCGCGTTCGGGGCCTACATGAACCAGGGCCAGATCTGCATGAGCACCGAGCGGATCATCGTGGTGGAAGCCGTGGCTGACGAATTTGCGGCCAGGTTTGCCGCCAAGGTCCGCACCATGCCGGCGGGCGATCCCGCGGCGGGCAACACGCCCTTGGGCGCGGTGGTGGACCGCAAGACCGTGGACCATTGCCTGGCGCTGATCGACGATGCGGTAAGCAAGGGCGCCGAACTGCTGGTGAGCGGGGAAACCACCCTGAACGTGGTGATGCCCGCGCATCTGGTGGACAAGGTGACGCCGGACATGAAGCTGTTCCGCGACGAGAGCTTCGGCCCCGTGGTCGGCATCACCCGTGCGCGTGATGAAGCCCATGCCATCGAACTGGCGAACGATACCGAATATGGCTTGTCGTCAGCCGTGTTCACCCGCGACACGGTGCGCGGCCTGAAGGTGGCGCGCCAGATCCAGGCTGGCATCTGCCACGTCAACGCCAGCACCGTCTCGGACGAGCCGCAGATGCCGTTCGGCGGCATGAAGTCGTCAGGCTATGGCCGGTTCGGCGGGCGGCAGGGCATCGATGCCTTCACCGAGACGCGCTGGATCACGTTCGAAACCGAACCGGGCCATTATCCTATCTGATCTGGCTCATTTAATCTGTGATCGCCCGCGCGAACTCAGCGCGGGCGCATCCCATAGGGCAATTCGCTGGTCACCGCTTCCACGCGGGTTAATTGCCCCGCCTCGAAGCGGTAGATCTCGATAACCTGGAAAGTCAGCGGATAGCCCTGCCCACTGGTGGCGGGATTGTCCTCGAAGAAGCGCACGGCCACCAGCCCGCGCTCCTCGTCCACCGCCAGCACCTGCCGGTCACGAACGGCCTCCAGCCGGGCGAGCGCCGGGCCACCGAATGCTGCCGCGCACAGGCCCACGTCCTGCCCGTTCACAAACCAGTGGCATTCCGCGCCCAACATTGTTGGTGCAGACGTGTTGTCATCCATCGCCGCCATGAACTGGCCGGCGGCTGCGATCATGTCGCTGCGCGGGGTCCGGCGGCGTTCGGGCGGGGTGGTGTAATCGGTGGCGCTGGCAGGCTCCACCCACGGCGGGCCATAATTGCTGCGGCGGATCGTGGCATCGACGCTGCCCACCCGCTCACCATCGGCGGTGACGGTGAAGGCGGCGAGAGCGGGCTGGCCGTGCTCCTCGATCCGGCCGAACCACACGGCACTGCCGGTCTGGTCGTCGGCGATCACCAGCGGGCTGGCATCCACCGCCGTGATCCCGCGCCAGATGGATTCGCCCACGCGGATACCGACGGAGTTTTCCGAATAGCCCACCTGGTCACCCCAGTGGACCGAGTCCCACTTGTTGCCCGGCATCGCGCTGGCGACTGCCCGGGCCATCAGGTCAAGGCACGTCCCGTCGCAGGCCTCGGCATCGACCGGGAAACGCGGCATCGGCGCGGCATCGCCCCAGAACGGGTTGTGCATGAAATAGGGGACGTAAGTGAACGTCGCCTCGATCCGCTGGATCTCCGCATTGCGGATGCGGAAGGCCTCGATCAGGCTGATGGAGTTGGGCCATTTCAGCGCGGTGCGCATTTCGCGCCCATTGGTCAGCAGGTAACGGTCCCACTCGTTGGCATGGTCGAAGAAGCCGGTGCCCACCACCACGCCGCGCCGCTCGTCCACCAGCGGCAGGTGACGGCGGATGCGCTTGTTGATCTTGTAGATGCCCAGTTCGAACTGCTCGCGGCAGCCGCTGGCGATATTGGCGGCACTGGCTTGCGCGCCGGGGGCTGGCGCGGTGGTGGAAATGCCGTTCTCCAAACGCGAGCAATCGGCCGAGAAAGGCGCGAACACCTGCCCGTCATTCAGCTCCACGGTATCGAAATAGGCATCGGCAATGGCCAGCATCCGTTCGCGCGGGCGGCGTTCGTCCTCAGGCAGTTCTTCATAGAATTCAGCGAAATGCTGCATGTTCTCCCAGTCACCGAACGGTGCGGGCAGGGCGGTGCGACGGTGGACCACGCTCTCGATCTCGTCGATCAGGCCGTTTTCCACATGGATGCGCACCGCATAGAATGCGGCATGGTCGTTTTCGCGCACCGATCCAAACCAGGCGGCGTGGCCGGTGGTCTCGTCGGCCACGGCCAGGCCGTTGTCGTCCACGTCGGCCACTGTGCGCCACAAGCCGTGGCCCACCGGCAAGACCACGTTGTTCTCGGTGAACATCACATCTGGCGCGAGCGGGAGGGCGGCATAGTTGCGGCTTTCCAGCGCGGCCATGTGCGACTGCACGGTGGCGATCAGGCAATCGTACTGGCACGACCGATCGGGCACCGCGCTGTCTTCACCCGGAGCCTGCGCCAATGCGGGCGCGGCAGTGCCGAGCAACAGGGCCGTGGCGGCAGCTTTGAGCAGTTTCATGTGTCTCTCCCTCACAGATGCGCAGCAGCGGCGTCCGTGTAATCTTCGTTGGCGCGCGCGATCAGGAAGGCGTGCACGGCAGCGGCATCTTCCTCGCTCAGCACGTCGGCAAAGCTGGCCATGCCGCGTTCCGCATAGAGCCCGCGCAGCACGATATCGGCAAAGTGGCTGCGGGTGTCGGCGGTCATCCAGCGCAGGTCTTTCACCCCGCCCACGGCGTTGACCCCGTGGCAGCGCACGCAGTTGGTATCGTAGACATCACGCCCGCGCGCCACCTGGTCCTCGGTGGCGGTCAGGAACGGCGGACGCGGCAGTTCACTCGGCAAGGGCGGCGGCGGCAACGCTACGCTCTTGGCCCCAAGCCTGAACACCAGCAGCTTGGCAGTGCCGGTGGTGAAGGGTCCGAGATTGTAGACCGGCGAACCGCCCCAGCCGGCGTTGATGGCGATATATTGTACGCCGTCGACCAGATAGGTGATCGCGCCCGCCACCGGGGCCTGGTCGATATCCATTTCCCACAGCTTGGTACCGGTATCGGCAGCATAGATTGCCAACGTCTGGTCAATCGTGCCTTGAACGACCAGATTGCCCGCCGTGGCCAGCACACCGCCGCTGCCGGGCACGCGATAAGGTACGCGCCACGCCTCGGTCTGCGTCACCGGGTTCCACGCGAGGAGGTAACCCTTCTCCTCCGCCCGCGCGCGTTCCATCAGCCGGGCGCGCAGTTCGGGATCGTTGCGGCGCTGTTGCCCGCTGTTGCTGCGGTGACGCACGAAGGTGAAATCCTCGGCCTCCATCGCGGCATAGACATCGCCCTGTTCCTGCGCGGAAAGATAGATCAGGCCAGTCTGTGCGCTGTAGGCCATCGGGTGCCAGGTGTGCGCTGCCAGCCAGCTGGGGCTCATCAGGTGCGGCGTGGCCGTGTTGTGCGCGCCGGGTTGCAGCGCCGGGCGACCCGTCGCCAGGTCGATCCGGCTGGCCCAGGTGTTCTGGCTGACATAGGATTCGGCGCTCAGCAATTCGCCGGTCGCCCGGTCGATCACGTAGAAGAACCCGTTCTTGGGCGCCTGCATGATCACCTGCCGGGTGCGCCCGCCAATCTCCAGGTCGGCGGTCATCATCGGCTGGGTGCAGGTGTAATCCCAGTCTTCCTCTGGCACCATCTGGTAGTGCCAGCGATAGGCGCCGGTGGTGGCGTCCACCGCCACGATGGAGCACAGGAACAGGTTGTCGCCGCGCCCCTCGCTGCGGATTGACCACATGTGCGGGCTGCCGTTGCCGGTGCCGATGTACACCAGGTTGAGCGCGGGGTCGTAGGCGAAAGCATCCCACGCCGTGCCGCCGCCGCCCCAGCGCCACCATTCGCCGTGCCAGGTGGGCAGGGCGATCTGCATGGCGCTGTCGCTCGCTTCGCCATCGGGGCCGTCTGCCGGGTTGCCGGGAACGGTGTAGAACTTCCATAACTGCGCGCCGGTCTCGGCATCATAGGCGGAGACAAACCCGCGCACGCCATAGTCCGCGCCGCCGTTGCCGATCACCACCTTGCCATCGTAAACACGCGGCGCGCCGGTGATGGAGTAGGCGTTGAGCAGGCCCTCGCGCTCGAAAGTCTGGGTGGACCAGACTTCCAGCCCGGTTGCGGCATCCACCGCGATCAGTCGGCCATCCAGCGCGCCAATATAGATCTTGCCGTTCCACGCCGCGATCCCGCGCGCCGAAGGGCCGCAGCAGGCCAGCCGCGCCCATTCCGCGCCAACCTGCGGATCATAGGTCCACAGCTTTGCGCCGGTCGCTGCGTTGTAGGCGGTGACGATGTTGTAGATGCTGACGTTGTACAGCACCCCGTCGATCGCCAGCGGAGTGCCCTGCACCCCGCGCATGGTATCCAGATCATCATACCACGCCAGGCCCAGCTGGCTCACGTTACCGGCATTGATCTGGTCCAGCGGGCTGTACCGCTGTTCGCCCCAGTCACGGCCATAGCTCATCCAGTCGCCCACGTTGGCCGGGGCATCCACCTGGGTGAGCGCGGCGCGGTCGACGGCAGCTGGGCCACGTGCAGCCGCCGGTTCGGCCAGCCGCTGGCTCGCCGGAGCGCAAGCGGCGATCAGCAGCAATGCCGCTGCGGCCAGAAGGCGTGATGCCAGCATGAAACTCCCCCATAACTCCCGCCCGCCAGCTACCGTGAAAGCGGCCCACCAGACAACCGGGGTAATTGTCGCAATTCGTCTTGTGGCGGCCACCTTGCCGCTTCCAGCAGCGCCACTTTTGGTTATGCTTGG
>JAZKFK010000132.1:0-1617 GCA_040386475.1 Pseudomonadota bacterium
GCGTCCAGCTGGGCCAGCGTGGCAGGCGCGAGTGGTGCGGGCGCGGTAACGGGAGTGCCCGGTACCTCCATCGTCCCGGAAACCCGCTCCGAATCGCGGATCGCCAGGCTGGGAAACTCAGTCGATGGAGTCGCGCATCCCGCCAACAGCAAGGTTGTGGGCAGGCATGCGAGAACGATGGCACGGGAGCGATTCATGTGTCATGGCCTTAGCCGGGGCGCAGGCGTCTGGCCAGCATGGCCTTGCCGGGTGCCTGAGAACACGAAAAGGCGCCGAATTCGGCAGGCCCCACAGTTGACACCGTGGGCGACCTGACGTATCGGCGCCCCACTTGGCGGTGCCCTTGTGGGCGCCTTTTTTGTCATTGCCGTGGGTTCTTCCACATTCGTGTGGGGTAATCAGGGGCGTGACAACTGATGAAACGAAAAGAGAGCACCATGTTCGCAGTCGTGCGCACGGGCGGCAAGCAGTATCGCGTTGCCGAAGGAGACAAGATCGCGGTCGAGAAGCTGGCAGGTGAAGCCGGCGATTCGATCACCCTGGGTGAAGTCCTGCTGGCCGGCGAAGGCGGCGATCTGGCAGACGTGTCCAAGGTGACCGTCTCTGCCGAGATCATCGCCCAGGCGAAGTCCGAAAAGGTCATCGTCTTCAAGAAGCGCCGTCGGCACAACTATCGCCGCAAGAACGGCCATCGCCAGCAGATGACGCTGCTGCGCATCACCGGCGTGGGCGAAGCCAAAAAGGCGGCCCCCAAGAAGGCCGCTGCCGAAGCTGCTCCGGCTGCTGAAGCTGCTCCTGCAGCCAAGAAGCCCGCCGCGAAGAAGCCTGCCGCCAAGAAGGCCGCAGCCGAATAATCAGCTAGTCCCGGTGCGCGGCTTGATGCCCGCCGGTGAGAATACGGAGTAAGTCGCAATGGCACATAAAAAAGCTGGCGGTTCGTCGCGTAACGGTCGTGATTCGGCCGGTCGTCGCCTGGGCGTTAAGAAGTTCGGCGGTCAGGAAGTGATCGGCGGCAACATTATCGTCCGTCAGCGCGGCACCAAGTTCTACCCGGGCGCCAACGTGGGCATCGGCAAGGATCACACCTTGTTTTCGCTCGTGGCTGGCCGCGTGCGCTTCCACATTGGCAAGCTGGGTCGCCAGTATGTGGCCGTGGATATGCCGGCCGAGGCTGCTGAATAATCGGATGACTCGATAAAGGGGTCATCCACCGGGATGGCCCTTTCGGCTCCGCAAGGACCGGAATTTTCAGAAGGAGATGGGGCCAACCCGTCTCCTTTTTTGATTCTCCTTCGCAACATCAACGTCATCCGGGGCGAGTAGGAGCCGCGCCGGGGGCCGTGCGAGGAGAAGACCAATGTTCATGCGCACCGAAAGGCTGTTTCTGCGGCCGCCATTCCCCGAGGACTGGCGCGAGGTTTATCGCGGCATCAACGATGCCGGCGTGGTGCGCATGCTCGCCCGCGCGCCGTGGCCATATATGCCCGAAGACGCGCAGGACTATTGCGCCGCCACTCGCGACCCGCTGGATGTACGGCTGGCGATTGCCTTGCCGGGGCCTGATGGCGCACCGCTGATCGGCCAGATCGGGCTGGATTGCAGCGCCGATGTGCCCGA
>JAZKFK010000132.1:1717-3971 GCA_040386475.1 Pseudomonadota bacterium
CCGGTGATGCCGTCCTGCGCCAGCAGTTCCAGCGCATCGACCCAGCGGTTGCGCAGGAAGCGGCGAGTGACATTGCCCATCACGATGGTCCGCATCGGCCAGCGGCGGCGCGGGGGCAGCGCGCGGGTGGCGGCCAGCCAGGTGTCGAAGGCGACCGCCTTGTGCTCGATTTCCTCCACCGCATGCCATTGCCACAGAGCTACGGTTTCAGCATCTGCCGCACCGAAATGTTCGGGATGGGCAAGGAATTCGTGCGCGAAGATGGCTGTGAAATGTTCCAGCGCGCAAGTGACGGTCAATTGCACCAGCGGCGGCAGGCTTTGCGTCATGGCGACCAGCCCGGCCACGCGGGCATCGATGGCGGCCAGATCGTAGCTGGCGCTGCGGTTGAAAGCGAGATGCTCGCGGCTGTGGTTCACTTCCTGCTTAACGAAGTCGCGAATCGCTTCGGCTAGGGCAGGGTCAACTCCATCGCGGTAGGCTTTTACCGCATCGATAAACATCGCCTCGCCGCGCGGGAAGCTGGCGGATAGCGCCGTGAACCAGGCGCTGGCGACAGGATCGCCCGCCAGCCAGTGGCGCTGTGAAGACCCCTCTCGACCAAAGCGCCGGTCGCGCACGATCAGCCCCGATCGCTTGCCGTTGCCGCTGGCTGCCCCTAGGTCGATCTGTGTCGGCGCATTCATGCCCTACATATTGGGAATTACTGACACCTATGTCAACAAGGCGTCGACTCTCACCGGAGGAAAGCCGCGCGGCCGCGCTGGATGCGGCGCGTGTGCTGTTGATCGAGGCTGGGCCGCAAGCGGTGACGCTGAAGGCGGTTGGCACGCGCATTGGCCGCACCCATGCCAACCTGCTGCACCACTTCGGCTCGGCGGCAGGCTTGCAGAAGGCGCTGGCGGCGCATCTGGCGGGCACGGTGTGCGACGCGATCAGCGAGGCGGTGCGCGCCGAACGCTCGGATATTTCCCGCCAGCGGCGCGCGGTTGACCTGGCCTTCGATGCGTTTGACCGTGACGGCGGTGGCGCGCTGGCCAGCTGGATGCTGCTGTCCGGCAACGAGGATGCGCTGGATCCCATCGTCGAGACGATCCACCAGCTGGTGGACGAGCTGCACCCGGCGGAACAAGGCCACAGCGCCGACCGCACGATGCACGAGGCGACCTATACGCTGGTGCTGCTGGCGCTGGGCGATGCGCTGATGGGCGAGCGGCTGGCGCAATCGCTGAAGGTGGACCGCGCCACCTCGCGTGAACGGGCGACCGCGATGGTCGTCGCCTCGTTGGCGAAGATGCAGCAGAACCGGGGCTAGATTCGCGGGTTAGGCGGCCAAGGATTACGCGATTGGCTCGCCCGCGCGCGTTACCCAGTCGGGCAGGCTGCCGCGCGGAATATCCTCCAGCCGCAAGTGATCGACCGCCAGTTCCAGGTTGCGATACATGGCCTTGCAGCGGTCCGGCTTGGAGAAGGCCAGCGGCAGCACCACCAATCGCCGGTTGATCTTGGCGCGCCAGTTCATTCGCGCAGTATTTTCCTGGCCGACATAGCAGCCCTTGGTGAAGCTGACGCCGTTCAGTTCGCCCGCATTGGTTTCCAGCCACAGCACGTCGCCCATTTCGGCGCGGCCCTCGGGCACGCCCAGTGCCAGCCGGTGAGCGAGGTAGGCATCGTCCATACCTTCGCCCGCAGGCGGCAGGTGCAGCAGTGAGCGGAAGCCGAGTTCGGGCAGCCGCGGATCGGTGCCCTTGGCCTCCTCCTCCTCGGTCCCCGGCGGTGCCCATGATACATGCGCGTTTGGCTCAACCGCGATCTCAAGTTTTCGGCGCAGGCGATAGAGCGACAGCTTGGCTACCAGCTCTTCAGCCAGCTTCGCCTCAACATCCAGCAGCAGGCCGGGGCCATTGGGCGTGTTGAGCGGCCACACAAACAGATCGAACAGCGTCTTGCCCTGCGGGGTCAGTAGCCCGGCATAGATGCAGCGGCCCGGTTTGATGCCCGCGACATCGTTGGTCACCAGCCCTTGCAGGAACCCCACGGCATCTTCGGCTGGATCGGTCGGGACGATGCGCACCAGGGCGCGTTTCAGCAGCGGTCGGCTCATTCCCACAAGGTGGCAGGTGCGGGCGCTAAATCAAGCGTGGTACACACGTAAATCGGGGACTGTCCCCCGTGCAAATGCTGTGCCATGGCATCAACCCATGACGACCTCGATCACTATCCGCCGCCCGGACGACTGGCACGTTCATTTGCG
>JAZKFK010000133.1:0-17648 GCA_040386475.1 Pseudomonadota bacterium
CCTCGCGAGCGCTGTCGAGAAGTTCGGCAATCGTCTGCTTGTTTTCAAGGTCATCGATCAGGCTGCGGATACGCTCGATATGGCCCAGCGCGGTCTCGTCCAGCAGGTTGGCCTGCCCACGCACGATCAGCACGCGGCGCCGGGCAGCGTCCTCACTCCAAACCACGATGCCGCGTTCGACCAAGTCCCGGCTGGCTTCATCCAGCGCGGTGGATCCGGCTCGGATTTCGGCCTCGATCGTGCCGACTGCTTCCCGCAAGGTGCGCCCCGCAAGCCGCGCGTTCATGTAATTGCTGGCCTGTTGCAGCGCAGCCGGGCTGGTGCCCGGTGGCAGGTCAAGCAGGCGGTTTTCCACGTTGCCATCTTCACCCACCAGCACCACCAGTGCGCGATTGGCGTCCAGCGGCACGATATTTAGCTGCGCCACGCGGGCCTCACGCTGCGGCACCATCACCATGCCCGCCGCTCCCGACAAGTCGGACAGGATGCTGCTGGTTGCTGTCAGCGCATGCTCGATAGGTCCGGGAATAGCCAGTTGCGCCTCGATCACCGCGCGTTCCTGTGCAGTCGGCTCAGCCACCTGCATCATGCCATCCACAAACAGGCGCAGGCCGGTTTCGGTTGGCATTCGTCCGGCACTGGTATGCGGCGCGGCGAGCAGCCCTGCGCGTTCGAGATCGCTCAGCACGCTGCGGATTGAGGCAGGCGACAGGTTGAGATCCGCCCGCGCGGCCAGTGTCTTCGAGCCAACCGGTTGCCCGTTGCTCAGGTAATCTTCCACCACCAGCCGGAAAATCTCCCGCGCGCGTAGCGTCAGTTCGGTGATCGGGGGTGAGGCCATGACAGCGCTGTATCTAGGCGCTAGGGGCAGGCAAGCAATATCGAGTCCCCCCAATTGGAGAATACCATGCGACCTTCCGGCCGTGCCGCAGACGAAATGCGCGCGATTACCATCGAGACCGGCTTTACCAAGCACGCCGAGGGGTCTTGCCTGATCAGCTTTGGCGATACGCGGGTGCTGTGCACCGCCTCCATCGAGGAGAAGGTGCCGCCGTTCCTGCGCGGCAAGAATTCCGGCTGGGTAACGGGCGAATACTCGATGCTGCCGCGCGCCACGCATACCCGTGGCAGCCGTGAAGCTGCCAAGGGCAAGCAGAGCGGGCGCACGCAGGAGATCCAGCGGCTGATCGGCCGTTCGCTGCGTTCGGTCACCGACCTCACCAAGCTGGGTGAGCGGCAGATCGTGCTCGATTGTGACGTGCTGCAGGCTGATGGCGGCACGCGCACGGCGAGCATTTCGGGCGCATGGGTGGCGCTGCGCCTGGCGGTGGACACGCTGATGAAGTCTGGCGCGTTGAAGGATGATCCGCTCACCGCCAAGATTGCCGCGATTTCCTGCGGCATCTGCGAGGGTACGCCAGTGCTCGATCTGGATTATGTGGAAGACAGCGCGGCCGATGCAGATGCCAACTTCGTGCTGATCGAAGGTGGCCAGATCGCCGAGGTCCAGGCCACCGCAGAAGGCGCGACTTACGACGAGGAAGGCCTGCTGCGCCTGCTGCGTCTGGCGCGCATCGGCTGCGATTCGATCTTCGCGGCGCAGGAAAAGGCCACGCGCTGATGGCTCGCCTCGGCAAGAAGCTGGTCATCGCCACGCACAATGCCGGCAAGCTGAAGGAAATCGGCGCACTGCTGGCGCCATACGGGATCGACTGCATCTCGGCGGGCGCGCTGGGTTTGCCCGAGCCGCCCGAGACCGGCACGACCTTCGTCGCCAACGCGCTGATCAAGGCGCGTGCGGCGGCGGAGGCGAGCGGCTTGCCCGCACTGGCCGACGACAGCGGCTTATCGGTGGCGGCGCTGGGCGGACGGCCGGGCGTCTACACCGCCGACTGGGCCGAACGGCAGTGGTTCGAGGGCGAGCCGGGCCGTGACTGGTACATGGCAATGGGCAAGGTAGAGGGCCAGTTGCAGGCGCTCGGCCCAGATACCCCGCGCGATGCGTGGTTCAGTTGCGTCCTGGCAATCGCCTGGCCCGATGGCGAACACGCAGTTTACGAAGGCCGGGTAGACGGCACCCTCACCTGGCCGCCGCGCGGCACATTGGGTTTCGGTTACGACCCCGTATTCGTGCTCAAGGGCGAGGAGCGCACCTTTGCCGAGATGGACCCGGCGGAGAAGCACGCTCGCAGCCACCGCGCAGATGCCTTCGCCAGGCTGGTGAAGGACCAGTTCGGCAGGTAAGCTGGCCAGCACCATGGCACGCGCGCTTTATATCCACTGGCCCTTCTGCCTGCAGAAATGCCCCTATTGCGACTTCAACTCGCACGTGCGCGACAGTGTGGACGTGGCGCGGTGGCGAGCCGCCTTGCTGGCCGACATGCGGGCGGAAGCCGAATTGGCTGGCGGCGAGGCGCTGGAATCGGTGTTTTTCGGCGGTGGCACGCCATCGCTGATGCCGCCTGCATTGGTGGGCACGCTGCTGGAGGAGGCCGAAAAGCTATGGGGTTTTGCGCCGGGCATCGAGATCACGCTGGAGGGCAATCCCTCGTCTGTGGAGGCGGGTAAATATGCCGATCTGGCGGCTGCCGGAGTCAACCGCGCCTCGCTTGGCCTGCAATCGCTGCACGATGAAACGCTGCAATTCCTGGGCCGGTTGCACGATTCTCAAGAGGGGCTGAGCGCGCTTGAAGTGGCGCAGAGAAGGTTCAAGCGCGTTTCATTCGACCTGATCTATGCCCTGCCCGGACAGACCGTCGGGCAATGGCAGACCGATCTGGCGAGGGCGCTGGATTTCGGCACCGGGCACTTGTCGCTGTACCAACTGACCATTGAGCCAGGCACGCGTTTTGCCACGATGGTGCGGCAAGGCGACTTTGCCCCGCTGGACGATGATGCGGCGGCTGACCTGTTCCACCTGACGCGGGAAATGACCGCAGCCGCCGGCCTGTCCGCCTACGAGGTGAGCAATCACGCGCGGCCGGGTGAGGAGAGCCGCCACAACCTGGCTTACTGGCGCTACCACGATTACGCCGGGATCGGTCCCGGTGCCCACGGGCGGCGTGGCGGCATGGCGACCACGCGGCACAAGAAGCCCGAGAACTGGCTGGATGCCATCACCCGCAACGGCTCCGGCCTGCAGGAGGAACGGGCACTTTCGCAAGCCGAGCAGGCGAGCGAGGCATTGCTGATGGGCCTGCGATTGGCGGAAGGCGTCGACGTGGCCGCGCTGGCCACCCGCTTCGGGTTCACACCTGAAGAACTGGTCAACCAGGGCAAGATCGACCTCTACGTCCACCAGGGCCTGCTAAACCAGGGCCGTACATTGCAGGTCACGCCCGAAGGCATGGCCGTGCTCGATGGCTTGCTGGCGGAAGTGGTCCACGATTCGCTGGTCGCGGCATGACCCCCACCTTCTCAGCAAGCAGGGCCGACCTGCTTGAAGTGTGGCGCGATCACCTGCTCCACGCCCGCCGCCGGTCGCCGCACACGGTGCGAGCCTATCTGGCAACGGCCACCCGCTTGCTGGACAAAACCGGCGCGGAGAGCTGGCCCGAACTGGCGAAGCTGGAGGCCGGTGCCTTGCGACTCCAGCTCGCCGCACGCCGGGCCGATGGCCTGGGCAATGTCTCGGCCGCACGGGAATTGTCGGCCCTGAAGTCATTCCTCGCCTTCGCCCGCGAGCAGGCGGGCCTGCCCGATGCCGCTCCGCCCCGGATGCGCGGGCCGCGCGTCAAGAAGGGCCTGCCCCGCCCCGTCACGCCCGACGATGCCACCAACCTTACCCTCGCGGTGGAGGAGAACGCCGCCCAAAGCTGGATCGGGGCGCGCGACCGGGCGGTGCTGCTGCTGATGTACGGCGCGGGCCTGCGCATTGCCGAAGCCCTGTCGCTGAAAGGCACGGACCTGCCGCTGGGTGAAACGCTGCTGGTGACCGGCAAGGGCGGCAAGCAGCGCGTGGTGCCGTTGATCCCGGTTGTCCGGGCCGCGGTGGCCGAATATGCCCGCCAATGCCCGTGGCCGCTCAACCGCGCCGAGCCGCTGTTCAAGGGTGCCAAGGGCGGCACACTGTCGCAAGGCATGGTGCAAAAGGCGATGGCCCTGGCGCGCAAGGCGATGGGCCTGCCCGATACCGCGACCCCGCATGCCCTGCGCCACTCGTTCGCCACGCACCTGCTGGGCGCCGGAGCGGACCTGCGCAGCTTGCAGGAACTACTCGGCCACGCCAGCCTTGGCTCCACGCAGATCTACACCAAGGTCGATGCGGCTACCCTGCTGGACACTTACCGTCACGCCCATCCCCGCGACCGGGACTAGACATCCGGATTAGCTGTCAGCTTCGTCCGAACGGCCTGAACGCGGAACCCATGTGAGCACCCGATAAGCGTAGCCGAGCAAGGCCAAGCCGGTCATGCCAAGAATGATCCAGGCCAGGATCTCCTGCGATTCAGCCAGATAGCTGCCCAGCCATTCTCCGCCCTTGATCAGCAGCGCATTCCACACCAGCGATCCGGCGAAGGTAAAGCCGAAGAACTTCCATTTCGGCATATGCGCCAGCCCGGCAGGCAGCGAAATGATCGTGCGCAGGAACGGCGAAAAGCGCAGGAAGAAAATCACCCAATGGCCGTGACGGACGAAGAACAGTTGCGCAAGCACGATGTCTTCCCAATCCACCGTGAGCCACCGCCCCCAGCGATCCACAACGGGTTGCAGGCGCTGGTAACCGAAGCTGTCACCCAGCCAGAACCAGAACCAGTTGCCCAGCGTGGTCCCCGCCGTGCCGATCAGCAACAACGGCCAGAATTCCATCACCCCGCGCCCAACCAGCAGGCCGCCGATGCCCATGATGACCTCGGACGGAATGGGCGGAATCACGTTTTCCAGCGCCATCAGCAGGAAAATGCCAAGGTAGCCGCCCTGCTCTATGGCGCGGATGATGAACTGGTCCATTCGGGGTGCAACGTCCGGTGTGGTTATTGGTTCTCTAATGGTTATCCACAGGGCGTGAATCTAACTTGAGGTTGCCAGCATCTCTGCGTGGCGTCGCTCCAGCGCGTCCCAGATCAGCCCGGGGGTGTCCGTGCCGTTGAAGGCATCGATGGCCACGATTCCGGTGGGCGAGGTGACGTTAATCTCGGTCAGCCATTTGCCGCCGATCACGTCGATACCCACGAACACCAGCCCGCGCCGCTTCAGGTCCGGGCCCATCGCGGCGCAGATCTCCTCTTCCTGTGCGGTCAGTTCGGCAGCTTCGGCAAATCCGCCAACTGCCAGGTTGCTCCGGAACTCGCCCTCGCCCGGCCGGCGGTTGATGGCGCCGGCAAACTCGCCATCCACCAGCACGATGCGCTTGTCACCCAGCGCCACTTCGGGAAGGAACGGCTGCACCATGTGCGGTTCCGGCCAGGTCTGGTTGAACACCTCGAACAGGGCGGACAGGTTGGTGCCATCGGCATCCACCTTGAAGATGGCCTTGCCGCCGTTGCCATGCAGCGGTTTCACCACCACCGCGCCATGGCGGGCCTGGAACGTGCGCACATCGTCCAGATTGCGCGCCACCAGCGTGGGGGGCATGTATTGCGAATAATCCAGCACATACATTTTCTCAGGCGCGTTAATCACCTCGCGCGGATCGTTGGCCACCAACGTGGTGCCCTTAAGCCGGTCGAGCAGCAGCGCGGCGCTGATGTAGCCCAGGTGGAAGGGCGGATCCTGTCGCATCAGGATAACGTCGATATCGTCGGCCAGGTCCACCGGGCGGCGCTCGCCCATCTTGTAATGATCGCCGGCCACGCGCTGCACGGTGACGGGCGCGGCCCAGGCGGTCAGCTTGCCGCAATCATACGTCAGCGAGGCGACATCGTATTGCCATACCTCATGGCCGCGCGCCTGTGCCGCCAGCATCAGTGCAAAGCTGGAATCGCCGGCGATGTTGATCGATTCCAGCGGGTCCATCTGGAAGGCGACGCGTAGGGTCATTGCATTATTCTCCGCTCACCAGCAGCATGCCGATAAGGTCAGGGCTGCCAGGCGTTGGTGATGTGGCGAGGGAACGAGCGCGGCGCAAGCAGGATCACGTCGATCCGCAGGTCCTCGCCGTTCCTCGCATATTCGTGCGCCACTGCGCCAGCAGCGGCGGCAACGCGGCGCAAGCGATAGGCATCGATGGCGGTATCGAGGTCTTCCACCTTGTTACGCCATTTCACTTCCACGAAGGCGACGAGGCCGTTGCGCCGGGCAATCAGGTCAATCTCGCCCACCGGGGTCTTCACCCGCTCGCCGACAATCGACCAGCCCTTCAACCGCAGCCAGGCAGCGGCGCGCGCCTCGCCCTGGCGACCGCGCGTTTCGGCCTGCTGGCGTTTCACTGGCTCTTCAGCTCCATCGCGCGCGCATAAAGCTCGCGCCGGTCCAGCCCGGTGATCTTGGCGACGTGTCCGGCAGCCTGCGAAGGCTTCTCGCTCTCCAGCGCCTGCAGCAGCAGGGCATCGGCATCGAAATCGCCCGCTTCCTGCGGCACCGGCGGGCCGACCAGCAGCACGATCTCGCCCTTGGGCGGGTGCGCGGTGTAATGCGCGGCCAGTTCCTCGGCTGATCCGGTGCGGCATTCCTCGTGCATTTTGGTCAGTTCGCGCGCTACGGCCACCTCGCGACCGGGCAACACCTCGGCGATGGCAGCCAGTGATTTGGTCAGGCGGGGCGCGGTTTCAAAGAAGATCAGCGTGGAACGCACCGGGGCCAGTTCGGCCAGCATCGCGTGGCGGGCGGCATCCTTGGGGGGCAGGAACCCGGCGAACAGAAAGCGGTCGCTGGGCAGGCCGGACAGCGCCAGCGCGGTGAGCGGAGCATTGGCGCCGGGTGCCACGGTGATCGCCACCCCGGCGGCGCGGGCGGCGCGCACCAGGCGGTAGCCGGGATCGGACACCAGCGGCATTCCGGCATCGCTGACCAGCGCCACCGCCTGATCCAGCATTTGCGCCACCAGCCGGTCACGGTCGGCATCGGTGGCGTGATCGTCATGCCGCAGCAGGCGGTTATTCAGACCCAGCAGTTGCATCAGCTTGCCGGTTACCCGCGTATCCTCGCACGCGATCACGGCGCAGCGTGAAAGGATATCCTTTGCCCGCAGCGTGATGTCGCCGAGATTGCCAATGGGGGTGGCGACGATATAGAGGCCGGGTGAGAGACTGATGGGTTCGGGCGCGCGGTTCACGCGGGCCGTCATGGACCACATCGAGCGGAGGCAGCAAGCATGTTTGGCAATTTGCGGCGGGGATTGGCCCTTGTCCTGTTTACAATGGCCCTGGCCGCCTGCCGCGTTGTGCCCGACACCGGCGGCCCGTCCACCGGTCCTGCGCCCGTCGCCACGCCCACGGCGCCATCCAGCGGCCTGCCGCAGGACGAAGGCCGCCACCGCGTGGCGCTGCTGGTGCCGCTTAGCGGAGCCAATGCCGAGGTCGGCCAGGCTATCGCCAACGCCACCACGATGGCGCTGCTCGATACCAATGCGGATAACCTGCGCATCACCACTTATGACACCGCCGCCGGTGCCGCCCGCGCGGCTACCCGCGCCGTCGCCGATGGCAACAAGCTGATCCTGGGACCGCTGGTGCGTGATGACGTGGCACCGATCATCGCTCAGGCGCGCCCGGCCAACGTGCCACTGATCGCCTTCTCCAACGATGCCGGCATCGCGCAGCCCGATGTGTTTGTGATGGGCAATGTGCCCGAGCAATCGATTGAGCGGACGGTCGCTTTTGCCGTAAGCCAGGGTGCCCGCCGGTTTGCCGCGCTGGTGCCGGAAGGTGAATATGGCGAACGGGCAATCAATGCCCTGCGCGCTGCTGCCACCCGCCACAACGCCACCGTGGTGGCCAGCGAGACGTACAATCGCGGCAACACTTCGATCGTCAGCGCCGCCACCCGCCTCGAAACGCGCGGCGGGTTCGATACCGTGCTGATCGCAGATGGCGCGCGGCTTGCGGCCATGGCGGCAGGCCAGTTGAAGAATGCGGGCGAAACGCTGCCATCGCTGATCGGGCCGGAATTGTGGGCCGGGGACGCGACGCTCATCACCAACAGCGCCATGCGCGGGGCGTGGTATTCCACCGTGTCCGATGCCCGCTATCGCCAGTTTGCCACCAGCTACGAAGCGCGCTTCGGCAATGCCCCGCCGCGCATCGCGTCGCTGGGTTATGACGCCGTGCTGCTGACCTTGCGCGTGGCGCGTGACTGGCGGCCCGGACAGCAATTCCCCGCCGGACGCATGCTCGATCCGGGCGGCTTCCTGGGTGTCGATGGCGCATTCCGCTTCGGCAGCACTGGCCTGGGCGAACGCTCGTTCGAGGTGCGCGAAGTGGGCAATGGCACCATTACCATTGTCGATGCCGCCCCGCGCGAGTTCTGATCCATAAGGTCACCTCCCATGTTGACGGTCGATAAGTCCGCCGTTCCCGCTTGAAGCGGCGGATTCGCGCGCGCTATGGCTGCTGGCATGAGTGATGACCTGTTCGACAGCCTGCCGCAGGGTGGCGGTGACTACGATTCCTCCGCCATCGAGGTGCTGGAGGGGCTTGAGCCTGTCCGCCGCCGTCCCGGCATGTATATCGGCGGCACCGACGACCGCGCGCTGCATCACCTGGCCGCCGAGGTGCTCGACAACTCGATGGACGAGGCGGTGGCCGGCCACGCCAACCGCATTGAAGTGTTGCTGGAAGAAGCTCCCGGTGCGGCGGGCA
Source organism: Pseudomonadota bacterium (assembly GCA_040386475.1). Lineage (GTDB taxonomy): Bacteria > Pseudomonadota > Alphaproteobacteria > Sphingomonadales > Sphingomonadaceae > Alteraurantiacibacter. Next base: position 8,739 of record JAZKFK010000133.1, read on the forward strand.
AGCTGACCATCACCGATAACGGCCGCGGCATGCCGGTGGACGAGCACCCCAAGTTCCCCGGCAAGTCGACGCTGGAAGTGATCATGACCACCCTCCACTCGGGCGGCAAGTTCTCCGGCAAGGCCTATGCCACCAGCGGCGGTCTGCACGGCGTGGGCGTGTCGGTGGTCAACGCGTTGTCCAGCCACGTGCGGGTGGAAGTGGCGCGGAACAAGGAAGTGTTCGCGCAGGAGTTTTCGCGCGGCGTACCGCAAGGCGGTTTGCAACGGCTGGGCGCGACGCCCAACCGGCGGGGCACCAGCGTGACCTTCATCCCCGACACCGAGATTTTCGGCGACCGCAAGTTCAGCGCCAAGCGGTTGTTCAAGCTGGTCCGGTCCAAGGCTTACCTGTTCGCGGGCGTCGAAATCCGCTGGAAGTGCGCCTCCGCCCTCGCCGATGCCGAAGTGCCGGAAGAAGCCGTGTTCCAATTCCCTGGCGGCCTGGCCGATCACTTGCGTGAGCAACTGGGAGACCGGGAATGCGTTACGGCTGATTTCTTCGCCGGGCGGCAGGACTTTCCCGCCACCGAAACCGGCGATTCGAACGGCCGCGTGGAATGGGCGGTGGCCTGGCCGCTGTGGTCCGATGGCTCGACTTCCTGGTATTGCAACACCGTGCCCACGCCCGATGGCGGCACCCACGAGCAGGGCCTGCGCACCGCTCTCACCCGATCCTTGCGCGGGTTTGGCGAACTGGTTGGCCAGAAGAAGGCCAAGGACATCACCGCCGATGACGTGATGACCGGCTCCGAAATCATGCTCAGTGTGTTCATCCGCGATCCGCAATTCCAGAGCCAGACGAAGGACCGCCTGACCAGCCCCGAAGCTGCCCGGATGGTCGAGAACGCCGTGCGCGATCATTTCGATCACTTCCTGGCCGACAACATGGAGCGTGGCCGCGCCCTGCTCGGCTCGGTCATGGAGCGGATGGACGAACGGCTGAAGCGCAAGGCCGAACGCGAGATCAAGCGCAAGACCGCCACCAGTGGCAAGAAGCTGCGCCTGCCTGGCAAGCTGACCGATTGCAGCGGCGAAGGCGATGCCGAGACCGAGCTGTTCATCGTGGAAGGTGACAGCGCGGGCGGCAGCGCCAAGCAGGCGCGTGACCGAAAGAGCCAGGCGATCCTGCCGATCCGCGGCAAGATCCTCAACGTGGCCAGCGCCACCAATGACAAGATCCGCGCCAATGCCGAAATCGCCGACCTGGCGCTGGCGCTGGGCTGCGGCATGCGCAAGGACTGCGATCCCACGCAGTTGCGCTATGATCGCATCGTCATCATGACCGATGCTGACGTGGACGGCGCGCATATCGCCACCTTGCTGATGACATTCTTCTTCCAGGAAATGCCCGAGATTGTCCGGCAGGGGCACCTCTATCTGGCGCAGCCGCCGCTGTTCCGCCTCACGGCGGGCAAGGAAAGCGTCTATGCCCGCGACGAGGCCCACCGGACCGAGCTGGAAGCGACCGTGTTCAAGAACAAGAAGGTGGAAGTCAGTCGCTTTAAAGGCCTTGGCGAAATGAACCCGCAGCAATTGCGGGAGACCACCATGAGCACCGCCACCCGCAACCTGATCCGCATAACCCTGCCCGCCGAGCATGAGCAGCGTTTTGCCGTGAAGGAACTGGTCGACCAGTTGATGGGCCGCGACCCGGCGCACCGGTACAATTTCATCCAGAACCGCGCGGGCGAGATTGATCGCGAGATGATCGACGCGTGATCCGCTCGCTATTTGCCTTGCTGGCGCTGCTGGCCCAGGCACTCACCCTGCCGCTGGCGGTACGGGCGCAGGATGAGGCGGTGTTGGCGCAGCGCGGCGAAGACGTCGCGGCCGTGATCCGGGGTGAAAAGGCCTATGGCGAGGTCTTTGCGCCGGTATTCATTAACGCCGTACCGCAGGCGCAGTTCGACGCGCTGGTAGAGCAGTTGCGCGGTCAACTGGGTGATTTTGATCGGCTGGAATCTGTCGCACCAACCGGGACACCTGGCGCGGGGACCATCGCCCTTCGCTTTGCCACCGCGATCGCCAGCGGTCCGCTGCAACTAGAAAGTGCGGCTCCCTATCGGATCGCCGGATTGCGGCTGAACGCCATCCGCCCGGTTGCTGCCGAGGGCGAGACGGTGCTGGACCTGGTCACAGCCCTCCCCGGCACTACCTCGCTCTACCTCGCCCGGCTCGATGGCAGCCACGTGCTGCTCGATCACAATGGCGATACCCAGCTGGCCATCGGCTCGACCTTCAAGCTCTACGTGCTGTCCACCCTCATCCAGGCCATCGCGCGCGGTGAGCGGCGCTGGGACGATGTTGTGCCGCTGACGGCACGCAGCTTTCCCAGTGGCCAGATGCAGGGTTGGCCGCCCGGCACGCCGGTCACCCTGCAGACACTGGCAACGATGATGGTGTCGATCAGCGACAACACCGCGACTGACCAGTTGATGCACGTGCTGGGGCGCGAGGCCGTGGAGGCTGAGCTGCTGGCATCCGGTCACGCCGATCCGGACAAGGCGCTGCCGATCATGTCCACGCGCGAGTTGTTCCTGCTGAAGCTGGGTGCGGAGGAGCAATTGGCCCAATACGGCGCTGGCAACCAGGCGCAGCGGCGGTCCATTCTTGCAGCGATGCAGCAGGATTTGCTCGATCCAGCGCTGATCCAGAGTGTGTTCGCCGATGGCCCGCATCATATCGATGTGGAATGGTTCGCTTCGGCGCAGGACATTGCTGGCATCTACCGCCGTCTGGCGGATGATCCGGTGGCCAGCGCCATCCTGGGCATCAACCCGGCAATGGATCGTGGCCAGTTCGGGCAATGGACCTTCGCCGGATACAAGGGCGGCTCGGAGCCGGGCGTGCTCAATTTCAGCTGGCTGCTGCGCGATCCGGCGGGCGCTCCGTGGGTGCTGGTGATGACGTGGAACGATCCCGCGGCCAACGTCTCCGAAGCGCGCTTTATCGGCCTGGCCCAGCAAGTGCTGGCGGAAACGCAGCCCTGATCGCCCGCTAGAACTCTCTGGGCACGTTGGCGAACACCCGCTGCACGTTGGGCCGTGCGTTGATCTGCTCAATCCAGCGAAGCAGGTGCGGGGTATCGGCGGCGTTGACGAACTCGGCAAAGCCGAACTGCATGCCGTTGGCGATCGAGAAGTTGCAGATGTCGGCCAGCGTATACATGCCGCCCGCCAGCCACTCGTTGTCGGCCAGGTGGTCGTCCAGCTTGCGCACCGAGACGCCGATCTTGCGCATTTCGTCATCGAGCATGTCCTGCGGGAAGCCTTCGCGGGCGCGGCGCCACTTTACCTGCTGCTCAGCCACTGGGATGCGGGCGACCATGTCCTCGAACTCGGCATCGCTGAGGTCCGCGACCATCTTGCTGACGTGGCGGCTCCACCCGATGGTGGACACGCACCAGCAGAAATACTCGTCCACCCACTTGGTCCACACGCGCATCTGCGCCCGGTCATAGTGGTCGTCAGGCCGCAGTTTCAGCTCGGTGGGGTGCGCGTCCTCGAGGTATTCACAGATCACCGTGCTTTCGGTCACGATGCGCCCGTCATCATCCAGCGCCGGCACCTGGCCGCGCGGATTGACCGCCTTGTACCAGTCCGAATGATGCTCGAACTTGCGCGGATCGAGCTGGCGGTGGGTGAATTCCAGCTCCTTTTCATACAGCGCCAGCATGGGTTTGAGCGAATTGGCCGCCGGGCCGAAGCTGTAGAATGTGAGCATTGATGCAATTCCTCTCCTGCTGCGGACAATGTCGCCCGCCGCCGCTGTCGGCAAGTCCTAACACTCGCCCCGTCGCAGTTGCCGTGCAGAGCGCAATTCGCCACAAGCGTCCTTGAAGGGGATCAAAATGGCGGCTGCGATTTCGGGGGCGGCATCGGGGGATGATCGCAAGCTGGCGCGGCGCGCCATCGTGGCAGCGACGATCGGCAACGCGCTGGAATTCTACGATTTCATGATCTTCACCTTCTTCGCCATCCAGATCGGCGCGGCCTTTTTCCCATCGGACGATCCCTTTGTCAGCCTGATGGCCTCGCTGGCCACATTCGGAGTGGGATTCGTCTCGCGCCCGCTGGGAGCATGGATGATCGGCGGCTATGCCGACCGGCACGGACGCAAGCCGGCGTTGATGCTGTCGATGATCCTGATGGGCGTGGCGATTGCCGTGATGGCGCTGACGCCCACCTATGCAATGATCGGCGTTGCGGCGCCGGTGATCGTCGTGCTGGCCCGCCTGGCGCAGGGCTTCGCCGTGGGCGGCGAGGTTGGCCCGGCCACCGCCTATATGATGGAGAATGCCAGCGAGGCACGACGCGGGCTGGTGGTGGGCATGCAGCGCGTCAGCCAGCTGATCGCCACCACGGCCGGGTCGCTGGTCGGGCTGCTGCTCAGCCTGATGCTGCCGGCAGATGCCTTTGCCAGCTATGGCTGGCGGCTGGGAATGCTGCTGGGCGTGGTCATCGTGCCATTCGCCTTGTGGATCCGCCACCGCTTGCCCGAAACCCGCCACGTGGAAGAAGCGCCCACGCTGGCCACGCAAGCGCCAGAGAAGGGCGTGCGGCCCATCTACATCATCGGTCCGGTGCTGATGATGGCCGGAACGATTGGCGCCTACGTCGGCACGTACCTGGCCACCTTCGGGCAGGCGAGCCTCAACCTGTCGAGCACCACGGCCTTGGCCGGGCAAGTGCTGGGCAACATGGCCGCGTTGTCCACCTGCCTCGCCAGTGGCTGGATCAGTGACCATGTTGGGCGCAAGCCGGCGCTGTTCGCCATTATCGCGGCGCAGATGATCCTTATTCCCACGTCATTCGCGTGGATGGTGGCCCAGCCTTCGCTGTTTTCATTCTTTGCCGGGTCGATCCTGTTGTCGGCAGCGATTGGCGCCTTCCCCTCACCCGCCAACACCGCGATTATCGAGAGCCTGCCCAAGTCCGGGCGCAGCCGCGGGTTTGCGCTGATTTATTCGGTGCCGGTTACGGTGTTCGGCGGGACCACGCAGCTGGTGGTGACCTGGCTGATCAAGCTGACCGGCAGCGACATGATGGTGGCCTGGTATCCGGTGGCCGGGCTGGCTTTGGCCGGGATCGCCACCTTGTGGCTGCGCGAAAGTGCCCCGCGCAAACTGGCGTCAGTATAGCAGCAGGTCGCGGGTCTGTGCGATCCACGCACGCTCGTCCGCGCTGGCGAAGGCTTCCAGATCCGCTGGCGTCGAAGCTGGATTGTCCACCCATTCGCGCAAGGCGGGGCCGCCGTTGATCACATCAATGGCCAGGCGGTTGAATTCGTACTCGTAAGGGAAATCGCGCCAGATCGGATACTCGGGATAGAGGTTGCGGATCGCCTTGAAGGCCAGCGCCTGCAAGCGCCACGGGCGGAAAGCCGCGTGGTCATAGAACTTGCCTTCCGCGTGGACCATCAGCCCGCTGCACAACTGCCCTGCGTGCTTGTGGAAAGTGGGGGTGAACCAGCATTCGCGAAGGGCGCATCCGGCCAACCACTGCGGCGCCACGCGGTGCATCTCGGCCAACACGGCCCTGGCATCAATGTCAGGCGCGCCGAACAGCACTTCCAGCGCGCGGGTGGTGCCCCGCCCTTCGGACAGCGTAGCCCCCTCGATCATCACCGTCCCGGCATAGGCGCGGGCCATGTTGAGGGTAGCAGCATTGGGGCTGGGATTGATCCAGATGCGGTCTTCCGGCCAACCAAAGCCCGGCGCGCTGTCAGGTTGCCACCCCTCCATCGCCACCACCCGGTATTCCAGCGAGAGCCCGAAGTGCCGGATAAACCAATGCCCCATCTCACCCATGGTCAGCCCGTGGCGCATCGGCATCGGCCCTGCCCCCACAAAGCTTTCCTGACCCGGTAAAAGTAGCGTGCCTTCCACCGGACGCCCGGCGGGATTGGGCCGATCGAGCACCCACACCTCCTTGCCGTGGCCTCTCGCAGTCTCTTTGGCGGCTTCTTCCATCAGGTAAAGCAGCGTGGTGACGAAGGTATAGATCCGGCAGCCGAGGTCCTGCAGGTCGAACAGGAATACATCGGCGCCTGCCATCATCTGCCCGGTGGGGCGGCGCACTTCACCGTAGAGGCTGAACACGGGAATGCCGTAAACCGGATCGAGCTCGTCCGGCGTTTCCACCATGTTGTCCTGCTTGTCGCCCTTCAGCCCGTGCTGTGGGCCAAAGGCGGAAGTGACGGTAACGCCGGCGGCGATCAGCGCGTCGAGCGAGTGGACCAGGTCTTCGGTAACCGAGGCCGGATGCGCCACCAGCGCCACGCGGCGGCCCTTGAGTTCAGCGAGGAGTGCGGGGTCTGCCAGCAGGCGGTCGATGCCGAATTTCATGGCGCAGCGGGTGCCGCAAGGCTGGCGGCAAAGCAAGCCGGATCGTGGAAATCGGGCCGCTCCGGACGGCTGTGCCCCATCGCCCAATAGGACTTCACTCCGCCCGTTTCCTCGATCACTGCCGTCAGCGACAAGGCGGCGGGCAATGGCGGCAGATCATGCAGCGGCACGGCCACGTCCATGATCAGCAGGTTGCGGCCGGAGCGCGGCGTGATCACCGGATCGTGGCTGAGCGACCGTTCGGCCATGCCTTTCCGCCAACCTGCAAAATCATAGGCTGCCCATGCTTCGGACGGGCTGAAGTTGAATTCGGCATAGGTACCGCCATCGATGGGCAGGAGGAACATTTCGCAGCATGTCGATTGCCACAGCTCATCCGCGCGCTGCCGACCGGCGAACTGCGGCAGGATCACGTTGGCAGCGCCTTCAATCCGCCAGCGCAATTGCAGCCACGGGCCGACAACGCCCCACCGAGCGGCTACCGCCGATACGCCAGCGGGGGGAAAGGCCGGGTGGGCCAGCAGCAGATGCGTTTGCATGCGCGCCTCCACGTGCTACGCGCCGCGCATAAAAGAAGAGAACGCCATGAGCACTTTTACGTCCGACCTTATGAACCTGCTCAGCGAGCGGGGCTATATCCACCAGGTGACCGATGCGGCTGCCCTGGATGCACTGGCTGCCAGCCAGGCGGTGCCCGGCTATATCGGCTTCGATGCCACCGCGCCATCGCTGCATACCGGTTCACTGGTGCAGATCATGATGCTGCGCCGCCTGCAGCAGACCGGGCACAAGCCGGTGATCGTGATGGGCGGCGGGACCACGCGGATCGGGGATCCGACAGGTCGCGACGAAAGCCGCAAGATGCTGAGCGATGCCGATATCGAGGCGAACATCGCCGGAATCCGCACGGTGTTCGAAAAGCTGCTGACCTTTGGTGACGGGCCGACCGATGCGGTGATGGTCAACAACCACGATTGGCTGGGCCAGCTCGGCTATATCGAACTGCTGCAACAGGTGGGCACGCACTTCACCATCAACCGCATGCTGACGTTCGATTCGGTGCGCCTGCGGCTTGATCGTGAGCAGCCGATGACCTTCCTGGAATTCAACTACATGATCCTCCAGGCATATGACTTCCGCCATCTGAGCCACGAAATGGGCGTGCGCCTGCAAATGGGCGGATCGGACCAGTGGGGCAACATCATCAACGGGGTCGAACTGACCCGCCGGATGGACGGGCAGGAGGTGTTCGGCCTCACCACCCCGCTGCTGACCACCGCCGATGGCGCCAAGATGGGCAAGACCGCCGCTGGCGCCGTGTGGCTGAACGAGGCCCAGCTGCCGAACTACGATTTCTGGCAATACTGGCGTAACGCCGATGACCGCGACGTGGGTCGCTTCCTGCGCCTGTTCACCGATCTGCCGCTGGAAGAGATCGCCCGCCTGGAAGCGCTTGAGGGCAGCGAAATCAACGCCGCCAAGGTGGTGCTCGCCAACGAGGTAACTCGCCTGGTCCGAGGAGAGGATGCTGCCCGCACCGCCGAACAGACAGCCAGCGCCACATTCGCAGGTGGCGGCATGGGCGCTGACCTGCCGGTGCTGGAAGTGGGCCGCGATGGCATTGCCGTGGGGGCCGCCTGCACCGCGCTGGGCTTCACCGCCTCCAACGGCGAGGCCAAGCGCAAGATTGCGGAAGGGGCGATCAAGGTCGACGATGTGGTCGTGACCGATCCGGCACAGGTGCTGGCGGTGGAAATCGGTACGGAACGCAAGCTGAGCCTGGGCAAGAAGCGCCACGCTATCCTGCGCGGAGTTTAAGCCGCCTTTACTGTTTGATCAGCATTTTCTGCGAACACCGCCCTTCAGTCGAACTGTTTCGGGTAAAAGGATCGCAGACAATGGCAAACGGTGCCCAGCTTTCCGTCACGGACCTGCGCCGCTCCACGCGCCATCCGGTAAGCCACAACGTCATTGCCGAGCATCGCCAGTCGGGCGATATGAAGCTGCATATCTGCAATCTTTCGGCGCACGGCTTCATGGTCGACAATGGGCCGACGGTGGCGCGGGGCGATCGCCTGATCGTGCGCTTGCCGGTGGTGGGCCGGATCGAAGCCTATTGCATCTGGGTGGCCGAAGATCGCGCCGGCTTCCAGTTCGAACGGATCATCAGGCTTGACGATTTCATGGCGATGATCCGCGAATTGCAGCCCAATCCGGCACTACGCCGCAGGGGCTAAGCATGTCTGTTGAGGACTTGGCGGCAATCAACTTCTAATTTGTTGCCGAACCGCCGGGGCGCTGTCATGCCCTTCGGGTGTCCGTCATCACCGCAGATCCCGCCAGCCCGCTCCACATAGCCGAGTTCCGGCGCCTGTGGGTCGCCCGTTTCCTGTCGGTTTTCGCTACGCTGTCGACGGTGGTGCTGATCGGTTACCAGACCTACGACGTTGCCCGCAGCGATTATGGCATGGATCCCGGACGCGCGGCCTTCATGCTGGGCCTGCTGGGCGCGGCGCAGTTCGT
>JAZKFK010000134.1:0-2978 GCA_040386475.1 Pseudomonadota bacterium
AATGGCAATTCTACCAGCCGGTAAGCCAGGGCTCCCGCCGCTATTGAACCCGGCAGCACCAGCAGGGCAAAGATCCCATCGTGCGCCGGCCGCAGGGCTTCCACCAGGCGGAACACCGGATCATGGAACAGATACACCGAGTAGCTGATTGTTCCCAGGAACACCAGGAACCGGGCAGGCGCGGGGCGCCACCGGATGATGGCCCAGAACAACGGCACCGCCAGCACCATGGCCACCATGCGAGGCCAGCCGTCCGATACCGGGTTGCCGCTTCTGACGAGCCAGCCATAGGTTGCCCCCAGCACCACCAGCAAGGCCGCACAGGGCATGGTCCAGGCTCGCGCCCGCGAATCACCCAACACCAGGTCAAGTCGCAGCAACAATCCCAGCAACATGTAGGCGGGGAACAGGATGTTCTGCACGGTCGCCAGTGTCAGGGCCACGCAGCACAGCAGCAACGAGCCGACGATCCGGGGGTTTTGCAGCGCACCCGCCAAGTACAGCACCACGCACAGGACATAAAAGCCCAGCTCATAAGTGAGCGTCCAATAGATGCCGGAAAACGGCTGGTATCCCAGCGGACCGGCCAGCATGAGCATATTGGCGGCAATCTGCGGCAGGGTGCCCCCGTCCAGCATGACCATGATCGCCACCGACACCCACAGGGCTGGCAGCAGGCGCGCCGCGCGGCTGATGATGAACCGCTGCACGGGCCGGTCCCCCTTGATGCTGGAGGGCACGATGAAACCCGAGATCATGAAGAACAGCAGCACGCCCAGGATCCCGATATTGCAGTGCTGTACCAGCCACGTATCGGGACTGGTGCGTTCCAGCACGTGCTGCAGCACCACCAGCAAGGCGGCCATGCCCCTCAGCGCGTCGAGATAATCGAGCCGTTTCATCGCGCCAGACTAGCGCGGCAATGGTTAAGATCGTAGCTTAGGCGCCCCAGCCGTCATCCAGGAACCTGAGCGCGCAACTGGCCAGAAATGCACTGCCCGTGGGCAACACGCTTTCGTCCACCATCATGCGGCTGTTGTGGATGCCGCAGCAGCTGGTCCAGTCCTCGCCATCATGCGCCACGCCCAGGAAGAACATCGCGCCGGGCACCTTCTCCAGCACGTAGGAGAAATCTTCCGCACCCATCAGCGAATGGGCCAGCCGTTGCCACTTGTCATCGCCGCCCATCGCCCGCGCCACGCCTTCGCCCAGCGAGACGGCGCGCGGATCGTTGTTGGTCACCGGGAAACCTTCGGTCACCACTACGTCGGCGGTGCAGCCGTGCGCTTGCGCGGTCAACTGCGCCACTTCGGTCAACGCCTTGCTTACCGCCGCGCGGCGCGGGGCCGAAAGCGTGCGGATCGTGCCGCGCATCTTGGCGAAGTTGGGGATGATGTTGTGCGCCGTGCCGGCCTCGATCATCGACACGGTGACCACGGTCGCCTCGGCAGCGGAGAAGCGGCGGGTGACCATCGCCTGGATCGCAGTGACGATAGCGGCAGCAGCGGGCACCGGGTCGGCGGTATCATGCGGCAGGCTGGCGTGGCCGCCCTTGCCGTGGATGGTGATGTCGAACTGGTCGGCTGCGGCCAGCATGGCCCCGTCGCGCCCGGCGATGGTGCCGTGCGGCGAGTTGGGCATGATGTGCAAGGCAAAGGCGGCTTGCGGCAAGGGATCCAGCAGCCCTTCCTCCAGCATGAAACGGGCGCCGTGGAAGCCTTCCTCACCCGGCTGGAACATGAAGCGCACTTCGCCCGCAATCTCGTCCTGGCGGGCGGCCAGGATGCGCGCGGCACCGGCCAGCATGGCAGTGTGAGTATCGTGTCCGCAGGCGTGCATCTTGCCGGGGAAGGTGGAGGCAAACGGGAGGCCGGTGTGCTCGTCCATCGGCAGTGCGTCCATGTCGCCGCGCAGGAGGACGCTGGGGCCTTCCCTGCCGCCCTTCAGCGTGGCTACCGCGCCGGTGGTGGTGGTGCCCACTCTCCATTCCAGCGGCAGGTCGGCCAGTTCGGCGCGGACCTTGGCCAGGGTGAGCGGGGTATCGAGGCCCAACTCGGGTTCGGCGTGGATGGCGCGTCGCAAGGCGACAATGCGGGGTTCGATGGCGCGGGCCGCTTCGAGCAGGTCTGATGTCAGCATGGCCGCAAGGTGTATCGCGAAGGGAGGCTTTGCGCGAGCAGGTTTTCTTGCGCGACTTATCGCCGGGGAGTGCTTATGTAGCGCCCTCAAAGGCGGGCGGTAATGCGCGGCCAGTGGCCGCAGTGAATGGTTTAGCAAGACGCATGCACGGTATGATCCATCTGTTTGAACGCCTGCCGCAAGTTGCGGTGACGCAGGCGGATAATGCCGTGCAGCCAGCACCCCCCGTGCGGGCTGAGCCGCTGGTAGGCCTCATTCGCAATCCCCGCAGCCACGGCCATGGGCGCACCGACGATCCCGCCGCCAGCCTGCCGGGCGTGGTTACTGCCGCGCCGTCACAACGCAGCGAACTGCTCGAGATCCTGGCCGATTTTGCGGCCCAGCGGGTCGATTACATCGCCATCGATGGTGGCGATGGCACCGTGCGCGATGTGCTCAGCTGCGGCGCTGGCGTGTTTGGCGATACCTGGCCCACGCTGATCCTGCTGCCAAGCGGCAAGACCAATGCGCTGGCCTATGACCTTGGCGTGCCGCGCCTGTGGCCATTGGCTGAGGCGCTGGAGGCTGCGCGGCGCGACAGCCACGTGGTGCGCCGCCCGCTGGTGGTGGCGCAAGCCGATGACGATCGCAGCCAGGTACGCGGCTTCGTGCTGGGCGCTGGCGTGTTCACCCGCTCGATCACGCTGGGGCAGGATGCGCACCGCTTTGGCGCCTTCAACGCCGCCGCCGTGGCGGTTACCGCGATGTGGAGCGTGCTGCAGGCCTTCTTTGGCAGCAAGCGCAACCCGTGGCGCCAGACCAGTCGCATCCGCCTGCGGGTCGATGGCGGACAGGAACTG
>JAZKFK010000135.1:0-5411 GCA_040386475.1 Pseudomonadota bacterium
TAACCCAGGGCTGCGAGAGCGGCGGTCTTGATGAGCGACATGATGAATTCCTTTCAAGACAGCCAAACGCACCAACCGGATTTAGGTTCTCGCTGAGGCATCGCGACAAGGCGGTTGACCCTGATATGCACGGCCCCGTACAGCATTGTGCATGAGCGAACAGAAGCCGATCCGCAAAGCCGTGTTTCCCGTCGCCGGGCTCGGCACCCGCTTCCTCCCCGCCACCAAGGCCATCCCCAAGGAACTGCTCCCGATTGTCGACCGGCCGCTGATCCAGTATGCCGTGGACGAGGCACGCGAGGCCGGAATCGAGCAGATCATCTTCGTTACCGGGCGTGGCAAGACCGCCATCGTCGAACATTTCGACATTGCTTACGAACTGGAAAACACGCTGACCGAGCGCGGCAAGTCGCTTGCCGCACTAGAGGCGACGCGGGCCACGCCGGGCGATATCATCACCGTGCGCCAGCAAGTGCCCCTGGGCCTGGGCCACGCCATCTGGTGCGCCCGCGCCATCGTGGGGAACGAGCCGTTCGCGATCATGCTGCCCGACGAGTTGATGATCGGCACGCCCGGCAATGGCTGCATGGCGCAGATGGTCGCTGCCTACAATGAAGTGGGCGGCAACCTGATCTCTGTGCTGGAAGTGCCGTGGGACGAAGTGTCCAGCTATGGCGTGATCGACCCCGGTGCCACCAACGGCCCGCTGACCGAGGTCAAAGGTCTGGTGGAGAAGCCGCCGCGCGACAAGGCACCGTCGAACAAGATCATTTCTGGCCGCTATATCCTGCAACCCGAAGTGATGCGCACCCTGGAGAGCCAGGAGAAGGGCGCCGGGGGCGAGATCCAGCTAACCGATGCGATGGCGCGGATGATCGGCGAGCAGCCATTCCACGCGGTGACGTTCGACGGGCGGCGGTTCGATTGCGGCAGCAAGCTGGGGTTCGTGGAAGCGACGCTGGCGCTGGCGCTGGAACGCGAGGACATGGGCGCCGAAGTGCGGGCCATGGCCGAACGGCTGCTGCGCGGCTAACCCTCTGCTCCGGACATGAAAAAGGCGGCAGGTGCACCCTGCCGCCCTCTCCCATTATCCTTTTGCTGGCTGGCTTATTCGCCGCCGCGACCACCTTCGCCCTGTTCCACGGCGGCAAACTGCTCGCTCATGTAAGGGGTGGGATCGACTGCTTCGCCAGCCACGCGCACTTCATAATGCAGGTGCGGGCCGGTGGAGCGACCGGTGGAGCCGACGTAGCCAATCAGGTCACCCTTGCGCACCATGTCGCCCGAAGCGACGGTGTACGAGGTGAGGTGGCCATAACGGGTCTGCAACTGGCCACCATGTTCGATCTGGACGTAATTGCCATACGAGCTGAACCACTGCGCCATGCCAACGCGGCCATCGGCCGTGGCATAGACCGGCGTGCCGCGCGGAGCGGCCAGGTCAACGCCGTTGTGCTGGCGGCGGCCGCCGAGCACCGGATGGGTCCGCATGCCGAAGCTGCTGGTCAGGGTCATGCCGGCCAGCGGCATCTGCGAAGGAACGGCAACGTCGAGTCGCGGAGCGGAAACGATCTGGCCGCTGGTGGTGACCATGCCGCCGTTGCCCAGTTCACCCCAGCTGGCAAACAATTCGGTGAATTCGCCGTCCGCGCCCGCCAGGGGAGCTTCAACCCGCTCAACCGAACCAGACATTTGGACCGAAGTGGAAGTGGCGGCGTCATTCGCCAGAGCGGGCGTTACACCAAGCACGAGGCTGGCCAGGACACCAATAGCGGATTTGACGAACATACGATCCCTTTGTTTTTAAACGCCTTGTGAGCGCTCGTCAATTTCGCCGGACCCCTTGCAGCCCCGTGGGCTTCCCGTCCGAAAAAATTTCCAACCTGCAGGAACTCCCCGAAAGCTGGTGTGTTGGTTGGGTACGGGCTTGAAGGTTAATTAGGCAAGCGCCCTTTCGGCTGGGCGCGATAGACCGCCTGCAAGACGCGTTGAGTCGTTGAACGGTGGGTTAACGGCCCTGTCCAACCGCTCCCGCACCCTTCCAATCCAACGGGATTCGGCCATTTGTTGTGCGATTTTGGGCCGACACGGCAAAACCCCTTGTTGCCCGGCTGACCCGGCTCAATTTGCCGTCAAGGATTCGTTGCAGTTCAAAGCGCGCGTACTGCTTCCAGCACTTCTGCCGCATGGCCCTTCACCTTCACCTTGCGCCACACCCGCGCAATGCGGCCCGTGCCATCCACCAGGTAAGTGGTCCGCTCCATGCCCATGTAGGTTCGCCCGTACATGCTTTTCTCGGCCCAGATGCCCAGCGCGTCGGACAGCCCGCCTTCGGCAGCATCAGATGCCAGCGGCACGGCCAGCGCATGCTTGGCGGCAAATTTCACGTGCTTGGCGGGCGGGTCCTTGCTCACCCCAAGCAGGGCCACCCCGGCAACGTCGAATTCATCCTTCAGCGCAGTGAAATCGAGGTTCTCGGTGGTACAGCCGGGGGTGTCATCCTTGGGATAGAAGAACACCACCAGCTTGCGCCCCACGAAGTCGGCGGCCGAAACGGTGCCGCCGTCGGGTAGCTCCATCGGGATGGCTGGCAGCTGGTCGCCGGTATCGGGAAAGGTCGTCATTGATCGGTCTCCAGTGTCTCGTCAAACAGCAAGGCCCAGTGCACGGCCACGGCCCGGCGGGCTTGCGCGATACGTTCAAGCAAAGCGGGATAGTCGCTTTCCCCGCAGGCCGCGGCAAGCGCAATACGGGCTGCAGGCGGTGGCTCCTGCCCATCGGGCGCCAGCAGGCGCGCGGCGATCAGGACGCGGGCCAGGGTGCTGAAATGGTCGACCAGGTCCGGGGAGACATGTCCCTCCTGCGCCAGCTGCGCCAGGGCCACCTCCAGCGCGGGGACCAGGGCCGTCCGCTCACGCAGCTGCAGGTAATGGACGATGAATTCGCAATCGACCAGGCCGCCGCGCGCCAGTTTCACGTCCAGCGGCCCGCGCGGCGCTTTATGCGCGGCCATGTCGGTGCGCATCTTGAGCACGTCGGCGCGCAGCTTGGCGGCATCGCGTGGAGCGTCCAGCACCCCGGCGATCACGCCTTGCAGCCGCGCCCTGGCCTTGGCCGACCCATAGAGCACGCGCGCGCGGCACAGCGCCATGTGTTCCCAGGTCCACGCTTCGCTGCGCTGATACAGCGCGAAGCTCTCCACGCTGACCGCCAGCGGCCCTTGCGTGCCTTGCGGTCGCAGCCGCGTGTCGATCTCGTACAGCGCGCCTTCGGCCGTGGCCACGCTGAGCGCTGCGGTCACCCGCGTGGCCAGACGGTTGAAGTACAGCGAAGTAGTCAGCGGCCGCGCGCCATCCGATTCGGCGCCCAGCTCGGCACCATCGAACAGGTAGACCACGTCGAGGTCGGAGGCATGGGTCAGCGCCCCGCCACCTAACCGGCCAAGGCCCAGAATGATCAGTTCAGCCTCATCGATCCGCCCGTGGATCCGGGCAAACTCCTGCGTGGCGGCCACTGCGCCGGTATCCAGCGCCGCTTCGGCCACGCGGCACAGGCCCTCGGCAATGGTCAACGGATCATGCCGCCCCTCCACCAGTTGCACGCCCAACGCAAACCGCTCCTCGCCGACTACCTCGCGCAGGCGGCTGAGCCGCGCCTCGTAATCGGGCTGCTCGCTGGCGGCCATGCGCGCGGCCAGCGTGGGCACGTCCTCGGGCAGGTCCAGCGCGCTGGCGTCGATCAGCGTGTCGAGCAGGCCCACCCGCTGCGCCAGGGCATCGGCCAGCGGCGGGGCCAGCGTGATCAGCCGCAGCACCTGGTCGAGCAGGCCCGGGCGCTGTTCGAACAGGCGGAACAGGTTGATCGCGGACGGCAGCCGCGCCAGCAGCGTTTCCCACCTGGCCAGCGCGCGCTCGGGCTCGGCGGCATGCTTGAACGCCTGCGCGAGCACCGGCAGGACCGCGTCCAGGGCCTTGCGTGCTTCCACGCCTTTCAACGCGCGGATCGTGTCCTTCCACTGCTCGGCGCGGGCGACCAGCGGATCGCTGGGCGCGGGAGTGGGCGCGCGCTCGGCCGCCTCGATCCCCAGCAAGCCGTCATAGCGCCGCGCCACTTCGGCACACACCTGCGCCAGATCGGCCAGCAATGCCGCGCCATCGGGCAACCCATCGAGCCGGGCGACATTGTCGAGCGCTTCGGCGGTAGGCGGCAAGCTGTGCGTCTGGCGGTCTTCGACCATTTGCAGGCGGTGTTCCACCACGCGCAACCGGTCATAACTGTCGCCCAGCGCCTGCGCATCCCCGGCGGCGATAATGCCCTCCGCCGCCAGTGCATCCAGCGCCGCGCGGGTGCCCCGAAGGCGCAGCGATGGGTTGCGGCCGCCATAGATCAGCTGGTGCGTCTGGGCGAAGAACTCCACCTCGCGGATGCCGCCGCGTCCGCGCTTCAGGTCAAACCCCGGGCCGGGCGCTTGCGGGCCGGTATAGGCCTGGCGGATGCGCGCGGTGAGGCGGCGGATCTCCTCGATGGCCGTGAAGTCCAGGCTGCGGCGCCACACGAATGGGCGCACCTGCTCAAGGAAGGCCTCGCCCCCCGCCACGTCGCCCGCAGCGGCGCGGGCGCGGATGTAGGCGGCACGCTCCCACGCCAGGGCCGAGCTTTCGTAATGGCTGAGCGCGGTACCCACCGAGATCGCCAGCGGGCTGACCTCGCTGGCCGGCCGCAGCCGCAGGTCGACCCGGAACACATAGCCCTCGGCGGTCTGGTGCGAGAGTAGCTCCACGGTCCCGCGCGCATAGCGCTGCGCGGCCTCCCCTGGGTCCTCGCTGGCGCGGCGGGGCAGGGTTTCGGGATCGAACAGCAGGATCGGATCGATGTCCGAACTGTAGTTGAGCTCGCCCGCACCATGCTTCCCCAGCGCCAGCGCGATCAGCCCACGCGGTTCGGCCTCAGGCATACGGCGAGCGATGACGGCGGTGATCGCCCGGTCCAGCGCGCGATCGGCCAGGGCGGATAATTCGGCCATCACCCAGGTAAGCGGGAAGTGGCCGGCCAGATCGCCAACGCCCAGCACCAGTGCCAGCCCCAACCGCTCGCGCCGCAGGGCCACACCCACGTCCGCGTCTTGGACCGATTTGGCCAGCGCGAGCGCCTCGTCCGCGCGCCCTTGTGCCAGCAGCTCGGCCAGGTCCGGTCGGCGCGAGAGGGCCGTGGACAGGAACGGCGAGTGTGCGCGGGCACGGTGGAGGGCGTCGGTCCAGTCGGGCGTCATCCCTGTTCCCTGCCTCGCCGAAACGCGCAGGGCAAGCGCGGCGCTTGCCTGGCACGCCCGCCTTTGCCAAAGCGGCAGCCATGACCACAAGCTATCGCATGCCGCCCGAATGGGCCGAACAGGACTGGATCTGGATCGGCTT
>JAZKFK010000136.1:0-1654 GCA_040386475.1 Pseudomonadota bacterium
CGGGCTATGATGGATCAGGGAATCAGGGTTGCTCATTGGTTCCTGCGCTTTCCGGTGTGACCTCCGGAGCGGTATTTGACGGAGCGGTGGCGGAGGTTGCGGGCGGCGCGGTGAAGGCTTCACCCCCGCCCAGTGAATGGACGTAGGCGGCCAGCATGCGGATGGTGGCGGGATCCAGCCGCCCTTCCCAAGCGGGCATCACGCCATGGCGCGCAGCGGTGATCTGGGCCACTACCGCGGCGCGATCCCCGCCATACAGCCACACCGCATCGTTCAGGCTGGGCGCGCCGAACTGGCGCAGGCCCTCGCCAGTGGCACCGTGGCACACCACGCAGTTGGTGGCGAACACCGCGGCGCCGGCTGCAGTGGCCGGGCCGGAACCCGACAGCGACAGCACGTGATCGGCCACTTGCGCCACTTGGTCAGCGGGCAGGATCCCGTCGCGCCCGAAAGCGGGCATCATCGACAGCCGCGTGGCGCTGTTGCCGGGTTCACGGATACCGTGGAGCAGCGTCTGCTCGATAGTCGGCAGGTCACCACCCCAGATCCATTCATCGTCGGTCAGGTTGGGAAAGCCCTCGCTGCCCGCGGCATTGGCGCCGTGGCACTGCACGCAATGGACGCGGAAGGCGGCAGAGCCACCGGCCACGGCCTCGGCCATCAGTTCGGCATTCAGCGGCAGCTCGGTGATCGGCGTGGCGGCAATGGCCTGCAGGATCGGCGCACGGCGCGCGTCTTCCTCCGCCTGCTCGTGCGCCAGGTCGCCCCGACTGGTCCAGCCGAGCACGCCTTCGGTACCTTTCTCCAGCAATGGCCAGGCCGGATAAAGGATCATATAGACCAGCGACCAGATGATCGTGGCGTACAGGGTCCACAGCCACCAGCGCGGCAGCGGATTGTTCAGTTCCTCGATCCCGTCCCATTCATGGCCGACGGTTTCGACGCCGGTGGGTTCGTCAACGCGCTTGTTACCCATTATCCCGACCCCTGCTGTCGTTGTCCTCGAAAATCATGGTGGCCGCCCGGTCGTTTTGGCCGCGCGCACCAGGGCGGAAGGGCCACAGGGCCAGCGTCAGAAACACCAGCGTCATGGCTACAAGGCCCCAACTATCGGCCATGTGGCGCAGGAACTCGTATGTTGAGTGCCAAGTCATCATTTGGCTCATCATCGGCCGGTCTCCGTCGCCAGGTCTTCCTGCGCCGCCGCAGCCTGCACATCGACCATCGTGCCCAGCACCTGCAGATAGGCGACCAGCGCATCCATCTCGGTGATGGTTTCGGGATCGCCATCAAAGTCACGCGCCTGCGCGCCGGGATAGCGTTCTGCCAGATCGCCTGCCGGGGTTCCCGGATCGGCCTGCCCCAGCACATCCTGCCGCGCCTGCTCGATATCCTTGTCGGTATAAGGCACGCCAACGCGGCTAAGCGCGGTCAGGTGCTCGCCGATGTATTCGAATTCCAGCGGTGTTTCGGACAGGAAGCCATATTGCGGCATCACGCTGACCGGCACCACGCTTTGCGGATTGGTCAGGTGCTGCACGTGCCAGGCATCCGAATAGCGACCGCCCACGCGCGCCAGATCCGGCCCGGTCCGCTTGGAGCCCCACTGGAACGGGTGATCGAACATCGATTCCGCCGCCAGCGAGTAGTGGCC
>JAZKFK010000137.1:0-3420 GCA_040386475.1 Pseudomonadota bacterium
CCCGGCATGCCCATGGGCATGGCCGATGTCGCCACCGTGCTTTATGCCGATTACCTGAAGTTTGATCCCGCCGATCCCAAGTGGGCCGATCGCGATCGCTTCATCCTGTCGGCCGGCCACGGATCGATGCTGGTTTACGCGCTGCTGCATCTGACCGGCTATGCGCAGCCGACGATGGCTGACATCCGCAACTTCCGGCAGTTGAGCAGCCCGTGCGCCGGGCATCCGGAAAACTTCCTGATCGACGGTGTGGAATGCACCACCGGACCGCTGGGGCAGGGCCTGGCGATGGGCGTGGGCTTTGCCCTGGCCGAACGCCACCTCAACGCCACGTTCGGTGATGATCTGGTGAATCACCGCACCTGGGTGATGGCGGGCGACGGCTGCCTGATGGAAGGCGTGAACCATGAGGCCGTGGGCCTTGCCGGGCACTTGAAACTGGGCAGCCTGATCGTGCTGTGGGACGATAACAACGTGACCATTGACGGCAAGGTAGGCTTGTCCTCCAGCGAGGACGTGCGCGCCCGCTATCGCGCCAGCAACTGGCACGTGGTCGATTGTGACGGCCACGATACGGCCAGCATCCGCGCGGCGATTGACGAGGCTTTGGCCGATCCGCGCCCCTCGCTGGTCGCCTGCAAGACGATCATCGGCAAGGGCGCGCCCAACAAGCAGGGCACTTCGGGCGTCCACGGTTCGCCACTGGGAGCCGACGAGATCGCGCTGGCTCGTGTCGAACTGGACTGGCCGCATGAACCTTTCGTGGTCCCGGCAGAAATCATGGCCGACTGGCGCGCATTGGGTGCCAAGGGGGCTGCAACGCATGCCGAGTGGAGCGCACGGTTGGATGCCAGCGCCAGCAAGGCCGATTTCCTCGCCCGGTTTGAGAGCATTGCCGACAAGGCTGCCCCCGCCGTGCAGGCGCACATCCGTGACCTTGCAGCCAACCCGCAGAAGATCGCCAGCCGCGTCGCCTCGCAAAAGGCGCTGGAGCCGCTGACTGCTGCCCTGCCGCAGCTGATCGGCGGTTCGGCCGACTTGACCGGATCGAACAATACCAAGACCGCCGCCACTGGTCCGCTGACGGCCGAGGATTACGCCGGCCGCTATGTCTATTACGGCATCCGCGAATTCGGCATGGCCACGGCGATGAACGGCATGATGCTGCACGGCGGCGTGGTGCCTTATGGCGGCACGTTCCTGATCTTCAGCGACTATTGCCGCAACGCCATCCGCCTTTCCGCCTTGCAGCATGCGGGCGTGGTCTATGTGCTGACACATGACAGCATCGGGCTGGGCGAGGATGGCCCCACGCACCAGCCGGTAGAACAGGTGATGAGCCTGCGCCTCATTCCCAACCTCAACGTGTTCCGACCGGCGGACGCGGTGGAAACCGCCGAATGCTGGGCACTGGCCTTGCAAACGCCCGAGACGCCATCGGTTCTGGCGCTTTCGCGCCAGAACCTGCCGCAGGTACGGGGCGAGGGTGATGCCGAGTGGACCGGCGCCAGCAACCGCAGCGCCAGGGGTGCCTATCGCCTGAAGGCCGCCACGGCCCCGCGCAAGGTGGTACTGATGGCGACGGGTTCGGAAGTGTCGGTGGCGCTTGATACCGCAGCCGCGCTGGAACAGCAGGGCATTGGCGCCGACGTAGTATCCGTGCCGTGCCAAGAACTTTTCAACCAGCAGGACGCGGCATACAAGGCCGATGTGCTGCCTTCCGATGCCCTCAAGGTCTCGATCGAGGCCGGTGTCACGCACGGATGGGAACGCTACACCGGACTTGATGGCCTGTGCATCGGCCTCGACCGTTTCGGTGCCTCTGCCCCGGCGGAAGTATTGTTCGCCCATTTCGGTTTCAGTGCGGAGAAGATTGTGCCGCAAATCCTCGCCAAGCTCGGCAACTGATCAGGAGACAGGTTTCATGACGACCAAGGTATCGATCAACGGTTTCGGACGTATTGGCCGCAATGTCGCCCGCGCCATCCTGGAGCGGACCGACCATGACCTGGAGCTGGTCCACATCAACGACCTGGCCAGCCCCAAAGCCAATGCCATGCTGTTCCAGCGTGACAGCGTCCACGGCCCGTTTTCCGGCACCGTGGAAGTCGATGGCAATGACCTGATCGTCAACGGCAAGCGCATCCACGTGACCGCCGAGCGTGATCCCGCCAACCTGCCGCATGCCGCCAACGGCGTGGACATCGCGCTGGAATGCACCGGATTCTTCACTGACCGCGCTTCGTGCGAAAAGCACCTGGCCGCCGGCGCCAGGAAGGTGCTCATAAGCGCCCCCGGCAAGAACGTGGATCTGACCGTGGTGTTCGGCGTCAACCATGACAAGCTGACCGGCGATCACGTGATCGTGTCCAACGCCAGCTGCACCACCAACTGCCTGGCGCCGTTCGCCAAGGTGCTGAACGATGCCATCGGCATCGAACGCGGGCTGATGACCACGATCCACGCCTATACCAACGACCAGAAGATTCTTGACCAGATCCACGAGGATCCTCGCCGCGCCCGCGCTGCCGGCATGTCGATGATCCCCACCACCACCGGCGCCGCGCGCGCCGTGGGCGAGGTGCTGCCCGAACTGAAGGGCAAGCTGGACGGTTCGGCCATCCGCGTGCCTACGCCCAATGTCTCGGTGGTGGACCTTACCTTCACCCCGGCGCGCGATACCACCAAGGAAGAAGTCAACGCGCTGCTCAAGGCCGCTGCCGAAGGCCCGCTGAAGGGCGTGCTGGGCTTCTCGGACGAGCCGCTGGTGTCGATCGACTACAACCACTGCCCCAATTCCAGCACCATCGACAGCCTCGAAACTTCGGTGCTGGATGGCAAGCTGGTCCGCGTGCTGAGCTGGTATGACAACGAGTGGGGCTTCTCCAACCGCATGGTCGATACTGCCGGCGTGATGGGCGGCCTGCTCTAAGGCGTACAGGACCGTGAGCGGCAGGCTGGCAGGGATCGCCAAGCGCGACCGGCCCAAGGGCCCGATGCACACCGCCACCAGTGGCGAGGTATCGGTAGTCGAGGGCCTGCGCGGCGATTTTCGCAGCGCGCTGGCGTCCAGCAAAGGCACGCGCAAGCGCCAGGTGTCGCTGATCGAAGGCGATAGCTGGCGCCGCGCGGTGGCCGACAGTGGCTGCCTGGCAGACTGGTTTGATTCACGCCGCAACCTGCTGGTGGAAGGGCTGCGCTTGCCGCGCGAGCCGGGTGCCCGCATTGCCATCGGCGCCGACCTGGTGCTGGAAGTCACTTGCGAATGCGATCCGTGCGAACGGATGGATGCGCTGCATCCGGGCTTGCGCGCTGCCCTGACGCCAGACTGGCGCGGCGGCGTACTGGCGCGGGTGATCACTGACGGGCATATTGCCGTGGACGATACGATAAGGATCCTGTGATGGCCGGCTTCAAGAC